>DASRJB010000723.1:0-3948 GCA_035649715.1 Pirellulaceae bacterium | reverse complement strand
GTCGGAGTCGAAGGAAGCCGAGGTCCAGGTAGCGGCGGTCGCAGCGCTACAGAAGCTGGCCAGCGGCGAGGGGCTGGTGGCCCGCCGCGCTGGGGAGTTGCTCAAGCCCAAGCCCGTCACCTCAGCGGCCACGCCGCCGGCCGTTCCCGGCATTCCCGCGCCGGTCATTCGCGGCTTTGGCTTTGGAGGCGGAGGCATTCGCATCGCAGCCGCCGCAGGCGACGGTGTCAAGCGCATCTCGGTCAAGGACGAGAATGGCGTCAAGGAGATCGAGGTCGTGGAGGGCGACCGCAGCATCAAGATCAACGACGATCCGGCCAAGGGCATCAAGCTGAAGGTTACCGAGAAGAAGGACGGCAAGGAGGAGACTAAGGAATACGAGGCCAAGAACGCCGACGAGCTCAAGACCAAACATCCGGAGGCCCACAAGCTCTACCAGCAATACAAGAGCGGCGGGGCGGAAATCCGCTTCGAGGCGATTCCGGGTCTCCTGCCGGGCATCGGAGCGATCCCGGCGCCTCCCGTGCCGGCCATCCGCCGGCCCGCGATTATTCCGGACGCCAAGGAGGCCACCGACCGGCTCGACAAGGCCCGCCAGCAGCTCGACGAGGCCGCTGCTCGGCTGAAGAAGTTGCCGGAGACGAGTGCCATTGCCGCGGCGGAGATCAAGGCCGCGCTGGAGGCGATCGAGCAATCGAAGAAGGAGCTGGAGGCGCTCCGCGCCAAGCTGCCCTAGCCGCGTTCACGACATCACCACCAGGAGCCGACCGATGACGACCGCGCCTGCCGGAATCGACCGCCGTTCATTGCTCGCCGCCGGAGCGGCCGCGCTGGGGACAGCCGCAGTCGCGGTCCAGGCTCAGGAGCAGCCGCGGCCGATCATCTTGCCGCCCGCGGGCAAGCCGATTCTGCTCTCCTGCAAGCTCGGCATGATCGCCAAGAAGGAAAACGGCAAGGACCTCTCGCTTGTGGAGCGGCTGAAGCTCGCGGCCCAGGCCGGCTTTGACGGCGTCGATTTCGATGAAGCCGGCTCGTTCACACCCGAGCAGGCCCGCGCTGCCGTGCAAGAATCCGGCCTGTTCGTGCACAACGCCATTAACCACGCCCACTGGCAGCAGCGGCTGACCAGCGCCAATGAAGCTGAGCGGGCCAAGGGCCGGGCCAACATCGAGCACTGCCTCCGCGTGGCCCATGCCGCCGGCGGCAGCGGCGTCTTGATCGTCGTGGGCCGCGGCGGCGACGGCCCGGCCGACGAAATCGACGAGCGGGCCCGCCAAGAGATCAAGAAGCTGATTCCGCTGGCCGCATCGCTCGGGCAGCCGATCCTGTTCGAGAACGTTTGGAACCAGATGCACTACGACCACGACGCTCCGCCCGAGCAGTCGCCCGAGCGGTTCGTCCGCTTCATCGACAGCTTCAACAGCCCCTGGGTCGGCCAGTACTACGACATCGGCAACCATTGGAAATACGGCCAGCCGCGGGAGTGGCTCAAGGCCTTCGGCCGCCGGGCGGTGAAGCTCGACGTGAAGGGCTTCAGCCGGGCGAAGAACAAGTTCGTCGATATCACCTCCCCCGACGACGACCTGCCCTGGAAGGAAGTGCAGCAGGGGCTGGAGGAGATCGGCTTTACCGGCTGGACGACGGCCGAGGTCGGCGGCGGGGGCCTGGAGCGACTGACGACCGTGCGGCAGCAAATGCAGAAGGCCTTCGGGCTGAGCTGAGCCTGCGGCCTCACGCGACAAATCATCCTTGCTGGTGGAGACTTCCATGCGCTGCCCGATTTGCAGGAGTGATCGCGGGATTAGAATCGCATTGTGCCTAGCGCTCGCGGCGCTCGCCGGCCGCGAAGCCAGGGCACAGCCGCGCCGCGTAGACGGAAAGACCATCCCCAGGCCCGAATTGACAACACTCGCCGCGACCATGAAGCACGACGTCGGAGTCTATGGCAAGACGAAGGACGGGCAGGAGGTTTCGCTGCACACGCTGACCAACGTGCCCGGGTTGCGGGTGAAATTGATCAGCTACGGCGCGACCTTGATCAGCGTCGAGATGCTCGACAAGCAGGGGAAATCCGCCAACATCACGCTCGGCTTCGGCAGCCTTGACGGCTACCTGCAGCGGCATCCCTACTTTGGCTCGACCGTCGGCCGCTATGCCAACCGGATTGCCGGCGGCAAGTTCACGCTCGACGGCCAGGCCTGCACGCTAGCGAAGAACAACGGCCCGAACCACCTGCATGGCGGTCTGAAGGCGTTCGACGCCGCCGTCTGGAAGGCCGAGCCGGTCACCGGGCCGGGCATCGTGGGCGTGAAATTCAGCCACGAGAGCCCGGACGGCGACGAAGGTTATCCGGGCAAGTTGAATGTCACGACGACTTACACGCTCAACAACCAGAATGAGTTGCGGATCGAATACACCGCGACGACCGACAAGCCGACGGTCGTCAACCTGACGAACCACGCCTATTGGAACCTCGCGGGTGCGGGCAGCGGCGACGTCCTCAAGCACGTGCTGACGATCAACGCCGACAAGTACCTGCCGATCGACGCCACGTCGATTCCAACCGGCGTGCTCGCCCCGGTCGCCGGCACACCGCTGGATTTCACGACGCCGCACGCCATCGGCGAGCGGATCGGCGAGCTGAAGAAGGAGCCGCACCAGACCAAGGGCTACGACCACTGCTACGTGCTGCGGGGCCAGGCGGGCAAGCTGGAGCTGGCGGCCCGGGTGAGCGATCCGGCCAGCGGCCGCGTCATGGAAGTGCTCACGACCGAGCCCGGCGTGCAGCTTTACTGCGGCAACTTCCTCGGCGGCGGCGCGGGCGAAGGAGGCTACCAGCAGCACGAAGGCTTCTGCCTGGAGACGCAGCACTATCCCGATTCGCCCAACCAGTCCGACTTTCCCACCACCGTGCTTCGGCCGGGCCAGACCTATCGCTCGACGACGGTCCACCGGTTCTCCCTCGAGAAGTAGGCCCGGCCAGTTCCTTGTCAGGTTTTTCGCCTATGCTTTCGCGCGCCTTATGCTGCCAGATTTTCGCCGCTCTTTTGCTCGCGGCCCCGCTGGCGGCTGAAGACAAACTCCATAAGCGCGTCGAGGAATTCCTCGTGCAGCCGCACTTCAAGACCGCCCACATCGGCCTCTTGTTCGTCGATCTGGATACGGGCGAGGTGATCCTGGAGCGGAGCAGCGAGAAGCTGTTTGCCCCGGCCTCGACGACGAAGCTCTATTCGACCGCTGCGGCGCTTGATGCATTGGGGGCCGAATACCGTTTTCACACGCCGGTCTACCGCCGCGGAACCGTGAACGAGACGGGCGAGCTGGAGGGCGACCTGATCCTCGTGGCCAGCGGCGATCTCTGCTTCGGCGGCCGCACCGACGAAAAGGGTGAGATTGCCTTCGTCGATTCGGACCACACCTACGCCAACTGGATGAGCGACAGCGGCCTGACGCCGCAAGATCCGCTCGCCGGCATCAACGACCTGGCGAAGCAAATTGCCGCCGCGGGGATCAAGAAGGTCCTCGGCGACGTGCTGATCGACGACCGGCTGTTTGACCGCTCCGAAGGCAGCGGCAGCGGACCCAGCACGCTGACGCCGATCATCGTCAACGACAACGTGCTCGACTTTTCGATTGAACCGGCCGAGCCGGGGCAGCCGGCGAAATGCGCCTGGCGGCCGCAGACAGCGCTCTTTCGCGTCGAATTCGACGTGCAGACCGTCAAGGAGAACGAGCCGCTGGAGACCACCATTCGCGCCCAGGGGGACGGCCGGATCGTCGTGACGGGCAAGATTCCCGCCAACAAGAGCCGGCTGGTGCGGATCTATGAAGTGCCCGACCCGGCGGCGTTCGCCCGCGGCCTCTTGATCGAAGCGCTTCAGCGGAGCGGCGTCGAAGTCGCAGCCGGGCTGGCGCCCAAGCACCCGGAAGGCAAGCTCCCCGAGCGAG
>DASRJB010000722.1:0-2195 GCA_035649715.1 Pirellulaceae bacterium | reverse complement strand
ATGCTCATGGTAACGCCGGTATAGCGCCACGCTCCGATTTGGCCGTGATGGCCAAAGACGCTGTTGATGAGCCCGCCCATCGTCAGCGGCCCGAGTGCCGCTACGTATCGTCCGACGTTGTAGCAAAACGAAGTGCCCGTGCTCCGCAGGCGTGTCGGGAACAATTCGGGAAAGTAGATCGCGTAGCCGCCAAAGAGCGTCAGCTGACAAAACCCCATCACGGGAATCAGAAAAAAGACCCCATAGAAGCCGTCGAGCAGCCAGAATGTACCGCGATTCAAGAACCAGAAGGTGCCCGCCGTGCTGACCATGGCCAAGATGAATGCCAAGGCAAACGTCGCCCGGCGACCAATCCGGTTCGTGATCGTTTTGAAGCTGTAGATTCCCACGGCGCCGCCCAGGTTTTGCAGCACCGACACCCAGCCGACGAGAATCGTCAGCTTGCTGCGGATGGCGGCATCCGCAAGGCCTTGTTGCTCATAGATCGGGCGGAAAATGGCCCGCACGAAGTCGAAGCTGAAAAAGCCGATTCCCCAGAGGCCCACGACGCCAGGGATGGCCAGCGCCAAGCCAACTAGGGCATGCTTGCGCCAACGCGGATCGCCAAACAGTTCCGTCAGCGAACCGGCCTGGTGCTTCACCTTGCCCCCGCCTTCCGCCACAGCGTGCTGCCAGCGCTCGGGCTCCTTGAGGCGGGCCCGGATTGCAATCGCCAGCAAGGCGGGAAGTGCACCGATCACGAACATGATCCGCCAGGGCTTGAACTCGCCTAGCATGTCCTGGCCTTCGGCGACACCCAGACTCATGTTGATCAGGGCGGCCGTGATGTTGCCGACAGCCGAGAGCGTTTGCAGCCAGCCCAGCGCGTGCGTTCGCGCACGGTCCGGCATGACCTCCGCGACGAGAGCCACACCGACAGCAAACTCGCCTCCCACGCCCAGGCCCGTCAGGAAGCGGTACAAGGCAAAGTCCCAGACACCGACCGAAAGGGCGCTGAGGCCCGTGAACAGCGAGTAGATCAGGATCGTGAACAGCATCACCTTGGCCCGGCCGATGCGGTCGCCCAGGATGCCGAAGAACAAACCGCCGGTCGCCCAACCCACGATGAAAATCGACGTTGCATAGGCGCCGTACGCATCGATCTGCGTCTTGGAAGCTCCCGTGCCCAACAACTCCGTGATCGCCGGGGTGCGGGCCAGGTTGAAGAGCTGCTGATCCATCGTGTCGAACAGCCACCCCAGCGCCGCCACGACGAGCACGAACCAGTGATAGCCGTTCAGCAGCTTGTACCACGGTCGATTGTCTTTCGGATCGTCAAGCGGCTTGGCGCCTGTGTCTTCGAAACCGTGCATCAGCGAGAGGCCTTGTGGTGGGATCGCGGAATAAGGCAGGTCCGCAGTGTACCTTGCGCCTTTGCCCTCGCAAAGGTTTAGCAAACCTCTGCCCCGCGATGCACTGCCGAGGGCCGCGGCGAAATGCCGCAGCGATCGATTATTCTCGTTTTTGAGGCCGCCCCATGGGAAAATCGCAAGCGGCCGGCGTCTTCACTCTGAACGCCGGACAGTCGCTCGCTTTCGCGGGGAGCTTGTGAACGAGGGTAACGGCCTGGCGGACAGCCGCGTCACACCGGAATTGCTCGGCCGACTGCTCGACGAGCAGGGCGGGGCACTGGCGCTGTACGCCGCCCAGTGGTCCGCCACGCCCGACGACTGCGTGCAGGAGGCCCTGATCGAGCTGGCCGCGCAGCCGCGAGTGCCCGCCAGCCCCGCGGCCTGGCTGTTTCGCGTGGTGCGGAACCGGGCGATCAGCCAGTTCCGCTCCGCCCGCCGCCGCGAGCGGCGCGAGCAGCTGGCCCTGCGGCTGCGGCCCAGGCAAGGCGAGGCGCCCGCCGAGCTGGCTTCCGAGGAACTGGCCGCCGCGCTGGAGTCGCTGAGCGACGACTTGCGCGAGGCCGTGGTCGCCCGCACCTGGGGCGGATTGAACTTTGAACAGATCGCCGCCCTGGCCGGCTGCTCGACGAGCACCGCCCACCGACGGTACGAAGCGGGGCTCGCCGCCCTGCGAGAAAGGCTCGAGGCACCATGCCCAACGAATCCACGCCAAACGAATTCGACCGGATCCCCAGCTCGCTAGAGCAGACGCTCGCCGGCTTCGGGCCGGCTGCGCCGCAGCTCGACCGCGACCGGCTGATGTTC
>DASRJB010000721.1:0-3943 GCA_035649715.1 Pirellulaceae bacterium | reverse complement strand
GACCTCATTCCGTCGGCCGAAGTGTTTTACGCGGTGAAGGCCAACTCCAGCAGGGCGCTGCTCGCGCACCTTGCGCAGCTGGGGGCGGGTTTCGACGTCGCCTCCGCGGGCGAGCTTCACCTCGTGAGTCACGTCCTGGGAATCCCCGGCCAGCGGATCGTTTTTTCCAACCCGATCAAGAACCAGGACGCGCTGAATGTGATCGCCCGCGCCCGCCCGCGAGTGATCGTGGTGGCGAGCCTGGACGGCTTGCGCCAGCTGGATCAACTGCCAGTGGCAGACTCGAGCTACCGGCCGGTGCTCCTGGTCCGGATGCCCGTGCGCGGTTCGAATCTGAACAAGTACGGATCGGACGAGGAAGTCATCCCGATCTTGCGCGCAGCGGACGCTTCAGGGCGATTCTCGAAATTGGGGCTGACGTTCCACGTCGGGACGCAGAGCACTTCCTCGCACAAGTTCCAGGAGGCGCTTCAGAAGTGCGCCCGCACGATCGAGCGGTTGGCCGGGAAAGTGAAGCTGGACGTCATCGACGCCGGCGGAGGCTTTCCGGACCAGCGCGCGGCATCGAACGCAGCGGTTCCTTATCGCAGCATCCTCACGGACGTTGCGTCCTACCTGACCAGGCACCTGCCAGCCCGCACCGAGGTATTCGTTGAGCCGGGGCGAGCCCTGGTCGCCGACGCGGGCGTCATCGTGACGCAAATTGTTGCCCGAACGGAGACGAGGAGCCGGTCGGGAGGGACTCGATGTTTGCAGATCGACGACTCACTCTATCGAAACCTGCTGGGGCAGTGGCACGACGGCCGCGAGTGGGACGTGCATCCCTTCACGCTGGACGAAAACGCGCCGCTGTCGGACGAATTAAGCGACTTCGTCATCACCGGCGGTTCCTGTGATGGAATCGACCAGCTGGAAAGAAAGGGAAAGAAGGGCCACCGGTTACCGAAGGACATCAGCGTCGGAACTTATGGCCTCATCGACTGCGCCGGCGCCTACACGACTTCCACTGCCACTTGCTTCAACGGCCACGAGAATTCAGACGTGGTCTTGTTTAGCCAGAGCGGAGGTCAGCTGCACTCCCACGTAGAGCGTGCCAATCGGCCGTGGGAAGATCTCTCAGCGGCGCAATAGAAGTCGCTATTCAGCCGGGCCGGGCGGCGGCTCCCCGGCGACGATCGACCGCGTGGCATCGACGCCGAGCCAGCAGATCGCCCCCGCGGACAGCGCGATCGCCACGCCGGCAAACACGGGCTGCCAGACTTCGATCTTGAGGATGCCGCTGGCCTGCCGGGCCTCAACGATCGGACCGACGAGCAGGTTCATGATCAGGATGCCAACGCCTCCCAGCCCGTTCATCAGGCCGAACATCGCCGCGCCGTGCTCGCCGCTGATCTCCGCCACGACGGTCCACCACGTTGGAATCGAGACCTGCAGGCAAAACAGGGCGATCGCGCAGGCGAGCGTGGCCGACCAGGCCTGCTCGCAATAGCCGAAGCAGAACATCGAGAAGGCGGACAGGCCCAGCATGCCGCAGCCGATCGAGCGGCGCGGCCAGCGGCGGTCGCTGGTGCGGCGCAGCACCAGGTCCGACAGCCACCCGCCCGCAACGCAGCCCGCGGCCCCTCCGCCGATGACCAGTCCGGTGTACCAGCCCGACTGCTGCTCGGCCAGGTCGTGCACTTCCTTGAGGTAGGTGGGAAACCATTGGAACAACAAGTAGAAGAGCGCCGCGCCGACCGACATGATCGTGCCGAGAAGCCAGACGTTCGGGCTGCTGGCGACCAGGCGCCAGGGGATCGGCGGATGGCCCTTTCCGCCCGCGGCTTCGGTGGAGCCGATGTGCGCCAACTCGGTGGGAGACACGGCCGAATGTTCGCTGGGCTCGTCGCGGAACCACCAATAAAAGGCCGCGGCCCAGCCGACGCCCAGCAGGCCAAAAATGGCGAACGTCCATCGCCAGCCGGCGAGCACGATCAGCCAGGCGGCCAGCGGGGGCGTGATCGCGCCACCCAGCTGCGAGGTGGTGGTGATCGCGCCGCGAGCGAAACCGCGCTCGTGCGGCGGAAACCAGCGCGTCACGACGCGGGCCGCGTTCGGAAAGGCTCCCGCCTCGCCGGCCCCGAACAAAAAGCGGAATGCAATCAGGCTCCACAGGCCCATCGCGGCTCCGGTGAGCGCCGTGAACGCCGACCACCACAGCACGATCCGCGCGATGACCCGCCGCGAGCCAAAGCGGTCGCCCCAGTTCCCCGTATGCACTTCAAACAGGCAGTAGGCGATCGTGAAGGCGATATTCACGAAGCCGAATTGCGTCTTCGAGAGCTTCAATTCACGGCAAATCACCTGGGCCGCCTGGCCGATGCAGACGCGATCGATGTACAGGAGCAGCGCCAGCGAGCAGAGAAACAAGAGCACGCCGTAGCGGACGGCGGTGGGCGCGGGCGATGCGGGCAGTGATTCGGAGAGCTTCCCTGACATCGCGCGATTTGCCGGCTACAGTGTTGTCAGGCCCCTAGCATACGCCCATGATCATCGACGTTCACAGCCACGCCTGGCGCTTTCCCGAAGATTTTTCGGACGATTTCCGCCGGCAGGCCCGCCGGGCGCGGGCCGGGCAGGAGGTCGACCTGGCTGTGCGGCTGGAAGACTACGCGGCCCACTGCCAAGAGCCGGTGCGGACGATCGTCTTCGGCGGCAAGGCCCGGCTCAGCGGCCTGTGGGTCAACGATTCCTACGTTGCCCAATACGTCGCGGCCGCGCCGGACAAGCTGATTGGCTTTCTTTCGGTCGATCCGACGCAGGAGGGCTGGCAAGACGACCTGCGCTATGGTCACCAGGAACTGAAGCTCCGCGGCATCAAGCTGCTGCCGATGTACGCCGGCTTCCGCCCCGACGAGCCGCGGCTCGATCCGCTGTGGCGCTATGCCCAGCGGCACCGCCTGCCCGTGCTGCTGCACACCGGGACGACGTTCGTCGCGCAAGCGCCGCTGGAGCTGACGCTGCCGCGGCACCTGGACGCCGTGGCGGCCCGCTTTCCCGAAGTGCGGATCATCATGGCCCACCTGGGCCACCCGTACGAAGGCGAGTGCGTCGTCACCGCCCGCAAGCACGCGCACGTCTTCGCCGACATCAGCGCCCTGCACTATCGCCCCTGGCAGTTTTACAACAGCCTGATGCTCGTCCAGGAATACGGCATCTGGGACAAGATCCTGTTCGGCACCGACTATCCCTTCACCAACGTCGCCGCCACGCTCGCCGGCCTGCGCAGCCTCAACGGGATGCTCGAGGGCACCTCGCTCCCTCGACTGAATGAGGAGGCGATCGAGCGGATGATTTACCGAGAGTCGTTGGGCCTGTTGGGGATCGAGTAATCCAATGCGCCGACTGGTCGTTTAACCCGGAGCCGGAGGCGACGGCGGCTAGGGAAAACCCCGTCGCCTCCGGCTCCGGGTTAAACGAGGCAAGCCCACAAACCATGCGAATCACCGACGTCGAGCCGATCCTGCTTCGCGGCGAGCAGCCGTATGCCGCCACGGCAGGCAGCGCCGAGGCGACCGACAACGGCGACTGGCAGCTCCTCGTGAAAGTAACGACCGACGAGGGACTGACCGGCTGGTCCGACGTCGAAACGCTAGCCTCCGCGGCGGTCGCCTGCATCAATGGCCCGGGAATGGGCGTGCTCGGGTTTCGCTCGCTCAAGGATTTGCTCATCGGCAAGGACCCGCTCGGCGTCCTCGAGCGGCTGTGGCACGAGCTTTACATCGGCACGTCATATTACGGCCGCCGCGGCGTGGCCCTGCACTGCATTTCGGCGATCGACAACTGCCTCTGGTCGATCCGGGCGCAGGCCGCGGGTGTGCCGCTGGGCCAACTCTTGGGCGGCCGGAGCTGCGAGCGAGTGACAGCCTATGCCTCGACGCTCTTTCGCGAGACGCCGGAGGCG
>DASRJB010000720.1:0-3089 GCA_035649715.1 Pirellulaceae bacterium | reverse complement strand
TTGCGTTGATCACTTGCGGCGGTTGCGGCGCCGCCGGACCCGCAGTGGATGGGCGGGCCGACCGAGTAGCCGCGGCTAAGACGACCGCACCCGCAGAGATCGCCCAGCGGCGCTATCCGGCATCGCCAGCGCCTGCCAGCTCCCTTTCCGCGGAGACCGACGCCGCAGGCGCCACGGCCTCCGCAGATGTTGCCGAAGGAACTGGTCCCGGTCAGGGAGGCGACAAGCACGCGTATCTCAAGGAGAACGACTTTCACCTCGTCAGCGACTCGCCCCTTTCCACGTTCTCCGTCGATGTGGACACGGCCTCTTATTCCAAGGTGCGTGCCTATCTGCTGACCCATCGCACGCTTCCGCCTCCCGATGCCGTCCGTATCGAAGAGCTCGTCAACTACTTCGACTACGATTACTCGCCCCCCCGCGACGACCATCCTTTTGCGGTCCATCTGGAAACGGCCGCCTGCCCGTGGCAGCCGGTGCATCGTCTGGTGCGCTGCGGCATTCAGGGAAAACTGATCGACCAGCATCGCCCTGCGAGCAACCTGGTCTTCTTGATCGACGTCTCCGGCTCGATGGACGCACCGAACAAGTTGCCGCTGGTGAAGCAGGGGCTTCAGATGCTCGTGCGTCAGCTTGAGGAAAATGATCGCGTGGCAATCGTGGTCTATGCGGGGGCGGCCGGCCTGGTCCTCCCTTCGACGAGCGGGCAGGATCAACCGCGAATCTTGTCGGCGCTCGAGGACCTGCGCGCCGGCGGTTCGACCAACGGCGGGCAGGGGATTTTGCTCGCCTATCGCATCGCCCAGGAGAATTTTCTACAAGGGGGCACCAATCGCGTCATCCTGTGCAGCGACGGCGACTTCAACGTCGGCGTCACTAGCACCGGCGACCTGGTCCGGCTGGCGATTGAAAAATCGCGGGCCGGCATCTATCTCTCGGTCCTGGGCTTTGGCTTCGGCAACCATAACGACGCCCTGCTTGAAGAACTTGCCGACAAGGCGGACGGCAACTACGCCTTCATCGACACGCAGGCCGAAGCGCGCAAGGTGTTGGTCGAGCAGATGTCGGGCACGCTGGTGACGATCGCCAAGGACGTCAAGCTGCAAGTGGAATTCAATCCAGCGCAAGTTGCCGCGTATCGGCTGATTGGCTATGAGAACCGCCTGCTGGCCGACCGCGATTTCAATGACGACGCCAAGGACGCGGGGGAGATTGGGGCGGGCCACCGGGTGACGGCCCTCTATGAAATTGTGCCAATCGGCGTGCCATCGCCGTCGCCGCAGGTCGATCCGCTCAAGTACCAGCCGCCGGCTAAGCGGGACGGCGGCAGCGACAGTGACGCCGCGTCGGTCCCAGCGGCCGTTGCCGAGGAGCTGCTGACGCTCAAGCTGCGCTACCAGCCGCCGCACGGAGGCGCCAGCAGACTCATGGCATTCCCGCTCAAAGACAGCGGCCAGAAATTCGGCCAGGCAACGAGCGACTTTCAATTTGCCGCTGCGGTGGCTTCGTTTGGCATGCTGCTGCGCGGTTCGCGGCACCGCGGGGACACCTCCTATGCCGCCGTGCTGGAGACGGCGCAGGCGTCCCGCGGGAAGGACGAGCACGGCTATCGAGCCGAGTTTCTTGAGCTTGTGCAGTCGGCACAGGAGCTGGCAAACGCAAAAGGCAGCGAGCGCAGCGTGCCGCAGAGCTGGACCGAAGGACGGCCCGCGCCGTCGCGGGAAACCGGATACCTCGCGCCCCCTGCCGTGGGGCCGCCCAAAATTTCGGCGTCGCAGCAGTCACCACCCGGCTGGTCGGGGGATCCGGTTAAGATGCTGGCCTTCGGTACGTTTCTGGGCGTGGGCCTGGCAGTGATCGTCCTGACGGCGACAGCCGCGCTCGTCAACTGGATTTCTCAGCGCCGCTTCTTGCGAGGCATGCAACCGTCCAGGAAAGTGCCGATCGCGTAAGTAGCCTTTGGCGAGGCCCGCGCGGAAACCGGCCAGCTCATCGAGCTGCGCTCCGCAGCCGCTCCACGGCCAGCTTATACCGGCTGTAAAACTCGGCCGCCGTCCACGCGAGATACAGATTGCCGCCCAGCGACAAGAAAAGCGCAAACAAACTGAGGGTGAACGGCAGGACGGGGAACTGCGGTTCCTTGTCGGCGGCACTTTCGGCACCGCGCGTGCTTGTGCCGCGGCGAGGAGAATCGTCCATCATGCTCGATGGCGCGGCGGTCGTTCGCGACGCCAGGCGCGCTTCCGGCTCCTCAACTTGCCAATCGTTCTCCTGGGCGATGCGGCGGTCCTGGCCGCGCACGTTTGACCGCGATGAGGTCGAAGGCTGCTGCGAAGGGTAACGTGGGGAAGGTTTTTTGACGGCCGCTGCGCCACTCCCCGCCGCCGTCGTACCCACGCGTGTGCCGCCGCCTGTCTTGCGCCCCGTGAACTGTTCGTGATCGAAGGCCGGCACGTCCAACAGCGACGTATCGGGCGGCTGAAGGGGCGTGGCCGGCTGGCCGGCCGCATAGGGACCGGTTTGATTGCCAGCATCCTGGGCATCGGAAATGTTCCAGCCCGGCTGTGTACCCGACCGCAGGGGCGCGGACGCACCGGGCGGCGGCCTTGTCACGGGCGCCTGACTATCGCCATAGACCGAGCCCGCTTCCGGCTGTGTCAGGTCGGTCAGCGTGGGATCGGCGGATGCGCCACCGGTGGCTCGCGTTTGCAGCTGCGCCACCGTGACCGCCGGCTTGGCCGATTGGCGCGGCAGTTCCTCTCGGCCGGCCGTGATGACGAACGATCGCACCTCCCCAGCTTCGGGAAGGATCGCCACGTAAAGCTCGTCCCCTTCACGTAGCGACTTGACCAGCGTCGGGTCGATCTGCAAGAGATACTGCGATTCCTCGTCGCCAGCGGGCGTCCAGCCGTGCGTCACTTCATACGACTTGTATGCCTGTCCCGCCGCATCGGCATAGATCGCCGGCGGCACTTCGATCGCGGGCTCGGTCGCCTGACGCTCAACGGGCTGACGCAAATCGGGCCAGTCGGGTGCGACGCGGTCGAGCTGCTTGAGGCTGCTGCTGCCGATGCGAATGCAGATCCGAT
>DASRJB010000719.1:0-2581 GCA_035649715.1 Pirellulaceae bacterium | reverse complement strand
TGCTCCTCGTTCACCGCGAGGATGTTGGCGGTCGCTGGATCACGACGCGGAGCATCGATTTCAGCGGCGACGGCGTCATCGATCCGGCCACGGAGTCGGGCTGGTATGTGTTCGACGACCTGCGCCCCGGCGTGTACTTCGTGCGAACGCTGCTGGTGATCGGCTTCCCCATTCCAGGCCGCATTCAGACCTCGCCGCCGTTCGATCCGCCCAAGCCGGAGTTGATCGGCGAAGTCACCAGCGGCCCCGCCGAACCTCCCGCTCCCGGGTTGCTGCCCGACCTGACGCTCGAGCTGCCGCACGGCCTGGGCGACTGGTTCCTGACCGGCGACGTGCTCCATTTCGGTCAGGCCACGCCGAACATCGGTGCGGGACCAATGGACATCATCGCTGGCCCCGACCAGGGAAACGGCACGCGGCTCGTTTATCAGCGAATCTACAACGAGCCGGAGCTGCTCACGTACACGGACTACGAAGCCGGCACGGTTTCGTTCCACCCCGAGCACAACCACACGCACCTGGACGATTACGCCCGCTTCAGCGTGCTGGAAGCGCTGCCCGATTCGACCGGCGACGGAATTCCGGAAGTGGGCGCCGAGGTCGTCGAAGGACTCAAGAGCAGCTTCTGCCTGGCTGATACGATGCCCTACGACCTGTCGCTGCCCAACGCCGCTCAGGAGCCGAGCTTCTTCGGCTGCGTCGATCAACAGCGGCTGTCGGTCGGCTGGATGGACGTCTATGACCCGCTAACGCCGGGCCAGCAGATCGACGTCGGCAGCCTTGCGCCCGGCCAATACTGGCTGCAGGGGGAAGTGGACCCGGAAAACCACATCCGCGAGCTCAACGAGAACAACAATGTGGGCCGCGTCCTGATCACGGTCGGCCTCGGCGTTCCGTCCGCCCCGGGCGGGGCAATCGGAGTGCAGCTGGCGAGCGGCCAGACCGCAGCCGACAACGACTTTGGCAACTTCCAGGAGATCAGCATCAGCGGCCAGGTCTTCCACGACAAGAACGAAAACGGCCAGTTCGATCCAAGCGACAAGAAACTGCCGGGCCGGATCGTGTTCCTGGACCTCAACGGCGACGGCGTGCTGAACAACCCCGTCGAAGGCGACAACGTCGCCTCCCCGTTTGCCGACGAACCCTGGGCGATCGCCGACAAGCACGGCCGCTATGTCCTGAGCGGCGTGGGGCCGGGCGAATATGCCGTGCGGCAAATCCTCCCCGAAGGCTGGTCGCAATCGACGTTCGATCCCGATCCCGTGTTCGCGCTGAGCGGCCAGGACGTGCCCAACATCGATTTCGGCAGCATTCTCGGCCTGCTCGACGATCTCGATTGGCTGAATCTGCCGCCGGGGCGGCGGCGCAGCCCCGAGCGCGGCTAACTTGATGACCAGCCGCGAGCGAAGTAGGTTCATGGCGCCGTGCGTTTTCCCGGGAGCGTGAAATGCCTGCGGCGATCCCCGCCCGTCCGGATGCCGAGCAGCGACTGCGCGAAGCCTGCGCCCAGCTCCGCCAACGGGTGCGCGAGGGGGACGAACGGGCGCTGGAAGAAATCCTCGCTCAATTTCCGGAGCTCGCCGGCGACCCCGACCAGGCCCTGGAGCTGGTTTACGCCGAAGTCGCACTGCGCGAGCAGCTGGGCCGCCAGCTGCCGCCTGCGGCGTGGCTGGACCGGTTCCCGCAGTGGCGGGAGCGGTTACACAAGCTGCTGGAAGTCCACCAGGCCCTGCGTGCGGACGGCGCGGGGCGGACTGTGGATACGTCGCTGTCCGCTGCCGGTCAGACGCCTCACACGGCAGCATCTGGAACGGAGCTTGCTGGCCTACCCAAACCTCGCGGATACGAAGTGCTGGAGGAACTCGGCCGCGGCGGAATGGGAGTCGTCTTTAAGGCCCGGCAAGTGGGGCTGAACCGCCTGGTGGCCTTGAAGATGATCCTCGCGGGCGAATTTGCCAGCGACGCCGAGCGGAGCCGTTTTCGAGCGGAGGCCGAGGCGACCGCTCGCCTTGATCATCCGCACATCGTGCGGGTGCACGAAGTCGGCGAGCAGGAGGGCCAGCTGTTTCTGGCCATGGAATACGTCGCCGGCGGCACGCTGGCGGAAGTGTTTGCCTCTGGGCCGCAATCCGCTGACGAGGCGGCGCGCCTGGTTGAGCTGTTGGCACGCGCGGTCGAGCACGCGCACCAGCAGGGGATCATCCATCGCGATCTTAAGCCCGGGAACATCCTGCTCCAGGGCAAGGCCAGTCCCAAAATCGTGGATTTCGGCCTGGCCAAGCGATTCTCCAATGCCACGACGGCGGGCCACGGTGCCGCCACCGCCACCGGCGCGCTGCTCGGCACTCCGTCCTACATGGCGCCCGAACAGGCAGCCGGCGGCGCAGTGCCGGTTGGCCCTGCGGTCGATGTCTATGCCCTAGGCGCGATCTTGTACGAGGCCCTTACCGGACGGCCGCCCTTCCGCGGCCAGACGGCGCTGGACACGCTCGACCAGGAGCGGTCGCACGAGCCCGTCCCGGTTCGCCGCCTCCAGCCGCGCGTGCCGCGCGACCTGGAGACGATTTGTCTCAAGTGCCTG
>DASRJB010000718.1:0-6524 GCA_035649715.1 Pirellulaceae bacterium | reverse complement strand
ATTCGCCACAAGCTCGACGCTGCCGGCCTGTCGCCCGCGCCGCCCGCCGAGCGCCGGACGCTGATCCGCCGGCTGACGTTCGACCTCACCGGCCTGCCGCCGACGCCAGCCGATGTCGAGGCGTTTTTGGCGGACGGCTCGCCCGATGCTAACGAACGGCTGGTCGATCGCCTGCTCGCCAGCCCGCAATATGGCGAGCGCTGGGCCCGGCACTGGCTCGACGTTGTCCGCTACAGCGAGACGCTCGGTTTCGAATTCGACTACGACCTCTACCACGCCTGGCGGTATCGCGACTACGTCATCCGGGCCTTCAACGCCGATCTGCCCTACGACCAGTTCGTGATCGAGCACCTGGCCGGCGACCTGGTAGCAGAACCGCGACGGGCCGCGGACGGCTCGAACGGGTCGATCCTGGCGACCGGCTTTTTCTGGATGCTCGAAGGCAAGCAGACGCCGGTCGATATCCGCCAGGAGCAGGCCGACCGGATCGACAACCAGATCGACACGCTGGGCAAGGCCTTTCTCGGCCAGACGATCGCCTGTGCCCGCTGCCACGACCACAAGTTCGACGCCATCCGCACCCGCGACTATTACGCCCTGGCCGGCTACCTCCGCAGCAGCCGGTATCAACAGGCGTTCATCGATCCGCCCGAGCGGCGGGCGACGCAAATTGCAGAGTTGGCCGCCCTGCGCGAGCAAATCGCCGCACGGGCTAAGGCCGAGTTGACCGGGCAGTGGCGGCAAATCCTGGCGCCGGCCGACCGGTATCGGCAGGCGGCACAGAGAATCGCTGCTGGCATGGACGGCGTAACCGAGCGCGACCGCGCCGATGCTTTGCAAGCGGCAGCGGCAGAATCTGGCCTGGACGCCGACCGGCTCCAGCGCTGGGTCACGGCTCTCAAAGAAGTTGAGCCGACTTCGCGCGAGCCCGCGCCGGCCAGTTCCGCAGGTAAGCAGCTGGAGGATTTCAGCGGCTCCACCTTCGACGGCTGGTTCGTGACCGGCGACGCGTTTAGCTCCGGACCAGTTTCGCCTGGCGAAATCGTCGTCGGCGAAAAGGCCGAGCGGCCGATCGCCCGCCTGACGACGGGCGGGGCCGACAGCGGCGCGCTCGCCCCGCGGCTGCAAGGCGAGCTGCGCTCCGCCACCTTCACGATCGACAAGCCCATGCTGCACGTGCGCCTGGCCGGCAAGAACGCCCGCGTGAACCTGGTCATCGACGGCAACACGCTGATCATGGACCCGATGTACGGCAAGCTCACGACCATTCCAGATAACACACTGCCAGAGTGGCGGACGATGCCGGTCGGCCGCTGGCTTGGGCGGCGGGCCTACCTGGAAATCAGCGACAGCACGATTCCGATGCACCGCCTCAATCCGCCGCCCTCCAGCGCCCACGTCCCCGTCGGAAAAGGCGACGGCTACGTCGCCATCGATCAGATCTGCCTTTCCGACGACCGTCGTCCACCGCAGGAAGCTCACGAATCCCTGCCGGCAACCGCCGATCAGCAACGGATGCTGCAGGCGGTCGATCGCTGGCAGCGCGGCGCGGCGGGCGAGGCCGATTTGCTGCTGCTCAATTGGCTGCTCGATGCGGGCGTGCTGGATACAAAGGCAGCGAGCGCCGAATTGACCGAGCTAGTGAAGCACTATCGCGACCTGGCGGCGAGCTTGCCGCTGCCGGAGCGTGCGCCGGCCCTCGCGGACGGCACGGGCGAGGATGAGTTTGTGTTCCTCCGCGGGAATTATCGCACGCCCGGCGAGCGGGCGACGCGCGGGCCTCCGGAGGTGCTCTGTGCCGCGGGGAACGCCACCGAGGGCGGGAATGCCACAGAGGCCCGGAATGCCACAGAGGGCATACCCTACAGCGCTGTGGGGGGCAGCGGGCGGCTGGAGTTGGCCAAGCGAGTAGCCAGTCCAGAGAATCCGCTCCTGGCTCGCGTGCTGGTCAACCGACTCTGGCAGCACCATTTCGGCGCGGGGCTGGTCCTCACGCCCGACGACTTCGGTCGCATGGGCCAGCCGCCCAGCCACCCCGAACTGCTCGACCACCTCGCCGATGAATTCACCCGCGCCGGCTGGTCGATCAAGGCGATGCACCGGCGGTTGGTTAACTCAACCACGTACCGCATGTCGTCTGCGCTGCCCCAATCTGAAATCTCAAATCTGAAATCTGAAATTGGCGCCGTCGATCCCGACAATCGCCTCCTTTCCCACATGCCCGTTCGCCGCCTGGAGGCCGAAGCGGTCCGCGATTCGCTGCTGGCAATCTCCGGCCGCCTGGATCGCACGCAGCACGGGCCAAGCGTGCTGCCGTTCTTGACGCAGTACATGGAAGGCCGCGGCCGGCCGCAGTCGGGGCCGCTCGACGGCGACGGCCGCCGCTCGATCTATCTCAACGCCCGGCGGAATTTCCTCACGCCGCTCCTGCTCACGTTCGACTATCCCGTGACCTTCACCTGCATCGGCCGCCGCGGCGGATCGGCCATTCCGGCCCAGGCGCTGGCGCTGATGAACGACCCCTTCGTCGTCCAGCAGGCCGGCCAGTGGGCCCAGCGGGCGATTGCCGAAGGGGGCGCGACCAGCGAGTCGCGGATCGACTGGCTCTACGGGACTGGATTGTCCCGCCGGCCGACGGAAAATGAACGTGCGGCCGCCCTGGAGTTCCTCCAGCAGCAAGCCGCCCGCCACGGCTGCCCCGCGGACGACGCCCGCGTCTGGACCGACCTGTGCCACGTGCTGATCAACGTCAAGGAGTTTATCTTCATTGACTAGGTCATTTCAAAACGACTGCCGCCACTGCCCACCGCTCTCGCGGCGCGAGATGCTTTTGCGCAGCGCCAACGGCTTCGGCGCGGTCGCGCTCGCCGCGCTGCTCTCGGACCGAGCGTATGGCGGCCCGCTTTCACCGCGGGCCGGACATTACGCCGCGCGGGCCAGAAGCGTCATCTTCCTCTACATGGACGGCGGCCCGTCGCAGGTCGATACTTTTGACCCCAAGCCGCGCCTCGCGCGGGAGCACGGCCAGCCAATCAAGATGGCCGCGCCGCCGACGCAGTTCATCCCGATCGATCGCGCGCCGACGGTGTTGGCTTCGCCCTGGAAATTCCAGCCCCGCGGCCAGTGCGGCACGCCGGTCAGCGACCTCTTGCCGCACATCGCCTCCCGGGCCGACGACTTGTGCGTCGTCCGCTCGATGGTCGCCAACTTCACCGAGCACGCCAACGCCAACCTCTTTTTGCACACCGGCTCGAACCAGCAGGGCCGGCCCAGCGTTGGCTCGTGGGTCACTTACGGCCTGGGCACCGAGAGCCAGGAGCTGCCCGGCTACATCGTGCTCAAGGGCGGTCAGATTCCAGCGGGCGGCCCCGACAATTTCCACAGCGGCTACCTGCCAGCGGTGCACCAGGGTTCGATCTTTCGCGATCCGGTCGCTCCCGTCGCCAACCTGCAGCGGACCGAGCCAACCGACGCATTGCAGCGCGGCAAGCTCGATCTGCTCGCGAAGCTGGATCAGTCGGTGTTGGGCCGCGGCGATCCGCGGATCGAAGCCGCCATCGCCAACTACGAACTGGCCTTCCGGATGCAGACCGCCGTGCCGGAGCTGCTGGCGGTAAGCAGCGAGACCGCGGCCACCGAGCGGCTGTACGGCCTGGACGACGAAGCGACGCGCCCGTTCGGCACGCAGTGCCTGCTGGCCCGCCGGCTGATCGAGCGGGGCGTGCGGTTCGTCGAAGTCATGCCGCCCGCCGTGGCGGGGGCCAACCGCTGGGACCAGCACGACCGGATCGCCGACGGCCACGCCAAAATGGCCCGGGCCACCGACCTGCCGATCGCGGGCCTGCTGGCCGACCTGAAGGCCCGCGGCCTCCTGGACCAGACGCTCGTCGTGTGGGCCGGCGAGTTCGGCCGCACGCCCGTCGCGCAGGGCGCCAGCCGCGGCCGCGACCACAGCCCCTACGGCTTCTCGATCTGGCTGGCCGGCGGCGGCGTCCGCGGCGGCCAGGTCTACGGCGCGACCGACGAGTACGGTTTCCACGCCATCGAGAACAAGGTCGAAATCCACGACCTGCACGCCACGATGCTGCACCTGTTGGGCATCGATCACACGCGGCTGACGTACCGCTTCGGCGGGCGCGACATGCGGCTGACCGACGTGCACGGCAACGTGCTGCACGAGATTCTGGCGTGACGATGCTGGCAGCATCGTCTACGCGGCCGTCGCTGCCAGCGTCGGCGGGCTAGCGTCCTTGCGCCCGATTCCGCAAATCTCTCCGCCCCGGCCAAAGTTCGGCTGGCCCGCGGCCGATATAGACCGTGACGTTTGCACCGACTTTGACGGCTGGGCCGGTTCTGCGGGCCAATCAGGATGCCATCCATGAAATCGACCACGACCAATCGCCTGCGGATGCTGCTCGCTGGAGTCGGCCTGGCCGCGCTGACGCTGGGCACGGGCTGCCAGGTCGTGGAGAACGGCCAGACGCTGCCCAGCCCGTGGTACTACTACGACGACATCCAGTACTTCGCGCCCGGCCCCGAGTTCAAGCTCACCAATGAGGCCGCGGCCCAGAAGGCCTACAAGGCCGATCTCGAAGCCCAGGCCATCCGGCCATAGCACACTAACCCGACGCGTAAGCAAGGGACTTTCTGAAACCCCGCTGACCGGCAGAGTATCTCGCTGACGCTTCGGGTTGCTTGAGCCAGCGCCGCTTCGCAAAATGGGGCGATGAGCACAGTTTCGCCCAGCGAACCGGCGAAAACGGGCCGGCGGCGCTTCCGCCTGCCGCTGCGGTTCAGCCTCCGCGCGTTCCTGGCCGCGGTGACGATCTTCTGCATCGCCCTGGCCTGGCAGCTGCACCGGGCGAAGCTGCAGCGCGAGGCAGTCGCGGCCATCCGCGCCGCCGGCGGCTGGGTGCACTACGACTATCAGCACCCCAGCTACCCCACGTATCAAATCGATGCCGCGGCCCGACCCTGGGAGCCCGCCTGGCTGTTGGCGCTCGTGGGGACCGACTTCTTCCACGATGTGACCGACGTCAACATGGTCTACAACGAGGAGGGACCGCAGCGGCTCGACAACACTCGCCCGCCCGTGGACATCTCGCCCCAGCTGGCCCGCTTCCCGCGGCTGCGGTCGCTGGCGATCAGCGGGGACTTTCTCGACGACGAAGGGATGCGGGCCGTCGGCCGGCTCAAGCGGCTGGAGACGTTCTATCAATGGAACGGCGGGGCGATCGGCGACGACGGCGCGGCCTACCTCCACGACATGCCGCGGCTGCGGTACATCCACCTCGGCAACTCGCGCGTCGGCGACCGTGGGATGCAGACGCTGGCCAAATTGCCTAACCTCGAAGGAATCAGCATGCAGGTGAACCGCGTCACCGACGCCGGCCTGGCGGCACTCGCCGGCCACCCGAAGCTGAAGACGCTCTGGATCGGCAGCCTCAACCAGATGAGCCCGATCAGCGACGCGGGCGTCGTCCACCTGGCGAAGGTGCCGCAGCTCGAGGAGCTCGACCTGCAATTCACCCGCGTGACGCCTGAGGGGCTGAAACCGCTGCAAAAGCTGCCGAATTTGAAGTCGCTGCTGCTCAGCGGCAGCACGGCCGACAACCTGCCCGCCGTCGCTCCGCTATTGCCCAACTGTCGCATCGACGCCAAAACGCCGCCGCCGATCACCGCCCCGCCGATGCAGCCGGCAGACTAGCTCTCGGAGCGCTCGTCCCCTCGCCCGCTTCGCCGCGGCGGGCGATAATACGGGATTCCCCACGGAGGACCTCGCATGCAAGACAAGCTGACTCGCCAGGGAATCACGTTCGACGATGTGCTCCTCGAGCCGCGGTTCAGCGACGCGGTGCCGACGGAGTGCAGCGTGACGACGAAGCTCACGCGGGGGATTCAGCTCAACATCCCGCTGCTCAGCTCGCCCATGGATACGGTGACCGAGCACGAGATGGCGATCGCGCTGGCCCGGGAAGGCGGGCTGGGCATCATCCATAAGAACATGTCGATCGAGCAGCAGTCCGAGGAGGTCAACAAGGTCAAGCGGTCGGCCAACGGCATCATCCTCGATCCGGTCACCCTGCGCCCCGACGAGCCCGTCAGCCGGGCCCAGGAGCTGATGAAGCTGAAGAACGTCAGCGGCTTTCCCATCACTGACAGCAGCGGCAAGCTAGTAGGCATCCTCACCCGCCGCGACCTGCGGTTTCTCGAGAACGGCCAGCAGCCGATCCGCGAGGTGATGACCAAGGACAACCTCGTCACGGCGCGGGGGACTGTGACGCTTGAGGAAGCTGAGCGAATTTTAACGGCGAAAAAGGTCGAGAAATTGTTGTTGGTGGACGATACATATTGCCTGACCGGCATGATCACCATCCGCGACATCGACATGATGAAGCGGTTTCCCCATGCTTGCAAAGACAGGCTGGGGAGGCTGCGGGTCGGTGGGGCGGTGGGAGTGTTCGACCTGGAGCGGGCCCACAGCCTGATCCAGACGGGTGTCGATATCCTGGTCGTCGATTCGG
>DASRJB010000717.1:0-6158 GCA_035649715.1 Pirellulaceae bacterium | reverse complement strand
GCGTCGCGGAATCCTCAGCTTTTTTCTCCTGGCACTCCGGCGCTGGATTGGCCGGCGTCGCCTCCTCCGGCTTTGCATCCGCCGGCTTTGCATCGGCAGGCTTCGCGTCGCCCGGCTTGGCCTCGCCAGTCTTGGTCTCCGCAGGCTTCGCCTCGGCCGGTTCTTTTTTCTCGTCGGGTTTGGTCTCGCCCGGTTTGGGGTCCGCCGGTGGAGTCGCTGCGGGCTTGGCCGCTTCGCCGGAGGTCGCCGGCGGCAGCTCCTGCACCTTGTGCTTGCCCTGGCTGATGTTCAGCTCGTACTGCTTCTGGATTTGTTCGTCGGTCACCTCCTTCATCGCCGTCTCGAGGAACGGCGCGAAATCGACCTTCACATACTCGAACGCGACCTTGTGCGGCTTGCGGAAGCCGGGCTCGTGCGAGTTCGGGTTCGGATCGCGAAAGCGGCCTTCGTCGAACAGGTTTTGAAGCTCCGTCGGCGTAGGCTCCCCTTTCACATCCTTGACGTACGGCTCCACGTCGATCGGAAACGCCTCGATCGCGGCGCGGCGATTGAGCCGGTTGAAGCATTCCCACATTTTCCCCGGCGGCACCGTTCCCATGCCCGCATTGGCCAGCAGCCAGGCATGCTGGGCCCGGAGCTCGTACGCCAATTGATCGAGCACGTCGTCGGCCGAAAGGCGGCTGTGCTCGCCGAGCACGTTGCTCATTACCTCGGCCCATTCGGCCTCGCGCAGCTCCGGCTCGGTGAGCCGCCGGAGGTGCGCCTTCACCGCTTCGCGATCGACGACAATGCCCTGCTTCCGCGCCTGTGCCTCCATCAACATCGTGGTGACGAGCGATGGATCGCTGTCGTCCATCTGAATTCCGACGCCGACCCGCTGGAGCGTCTGGAGATCGGTAATCACCTGCCCGTTGACCACCGGCCGCCCGCCGCGCTGGATGGTCTCGGCAATGAGCGTAAACAGGAACTGCCGGGCGGCATTGTGCCGGTACCGCATGACCTGGAGCTCGCTCTCGCGGACAGGGCCATTCTCCCAGGTCAGGGCAATCGGATCGGTCGGCCGGCCCTCGCGTTGCCGGTCGAACAGCAGGGAAAGCGAGGTGCCAACCGTAAATGTCACCATCAAGATGACACCCATGACCACCAGCACGATCTTTTGATATTTCCTCAGAAAATGCATCGACTTGCTGGCCATACCGCTCGCCCTTCGCAAAGACGCCGCCCGCGAGAGCCTGTTGACAAGGCTGCCGCTCGGCGATAAATGATTTTTCGATCCAGTTGGCCCAACCGTCAAGGTCTGCCAAAGCTGGCAGATTGTATGCCGGCGCGACGTAAATTCAATCCCAATCAGCACGTACGCCAACGGCGCTGGGCTATGATCCATTGCCAAAGCGAGTTCTCAGGCAACAATGCCGCCGGCAATAACCAGGATGCCGACTCAGACAGGTGAGGATCGTGCCGACCAAGGATAGTCGCATTCGCTTACGGTGAAAGAGAGATCATGCCCAAACGCGCCGCCTCCAACCCGAGTGGCAAAGCGCTCGTGATCGTCGAGTCACCCGCCAAGGCGCGGACGATCTCGAAGTTCCTGGGTGGCAATTATCTCGTCGAGGCGAGCATCGGCCACATTCGCGACCTGCCGCAGGGCGCGAAGGAACTGCCCAAGGAATATAAAGGAGAAACGTGGGCCTACCTGGGAGTGAATGTCAACGACAACTTCACCCCCGTGTATATCGTGCCCCCCGGAAAAAAGTCGCAAGTCTCGAAGCTGAAAGACCTTCTGAAGGGCAGTAAAGAGCTCTACCTGGCGACGGACGAAGATCGCGAAGGGGAAGCGATCAGCTGGCATTTGTGCGAGGTGCTGAAGCCCAAGGTGCCGGTCCGGCGGCTCGTTTTCCACGAAATCACAGAAGAAGCGATCAAGGACGCCCTGGCCAGCCCTCGCCAGATCGATGACGGCCTCGTCCGGGCCCAGGAAACGCGCCGCATTCTCGACCGCCTTTACGGCTACGAAGTCTCGCAACTGCTCTGGCGGAAAATTGGCCCCAAGCTATCCGCCGGCCGCGTGCAGAGCGTCGCCGTAAAGCTGATTGTCGAGCGCGAGAAGCAGCGGATCGCATTCCGCTCCGCGACCTGGTGGGATTTGATCGGCCGCTTTGCCACCGGCGAAGGCAAGGAGTTCGAAGCCGAGCTGATCAGCAGCGAGGGCCGCAAGATTCCGACTGGCAAGGACTTCGATCCGGCCACCGGCCAGATCAAGGACCCGCAACTGCTGCTCCTGAACGAGCAGCAGGCGCGCGAGCTGGCTGAAAGGCTGATGCGGGGCCAGTTTAGAGTCACGAACCTGGAGGAGCGGCCCTATACCAGCCGGCCGCCCGCGCCCTTCACCACCAGCACGCTGCAGCAAGAGGCCAACCGCAAGCTCGGCTTCGGCGCGCGGCGGACGATGACCATCGCCCAGGGCCTGTATGAAGAAGGCCACATCACCTACATGCGAACGGACTCGACGAACCTGGCCCAGGTGGCGATCGACGCCGCCCGCGACCTGGTCCGCACCGAATACGGCGGCGAATATTTGCCGGACAGTCCGCGAGTCTATGCCTCGAAGGTCAAGAACGCCCAGGAGGCCCACGAAGCGATCCGCCCGGCGGGGCACCCGTTCGAACTGCCGGCGGTGCTCAAGGGCACGCTCAACACCGACCAGTTTCGCCTGTTCGAGCTGATCTGGAAGCGGACCATCGCCAGCCAGATGGTCGATTCCCGCGGCCGGACGATCACGATCACGGTCGAGGCCGACGGCTCGGTGTTTCGCGTCAGCGGCAAGACGATCGACTTCCCCGGCTTCCTGCGGGCCTACGTCGAAGGCTCCGACGATCCCGAGGCCGAGCTGGCCGATCGCGAGCAGATTCTGCCCGCGGTGAAAATCGGCGACGCCGTGACCTGCCGCGAGCTCAAGGCCAAGGACCATACCACGCAGCCGCCGGCGCGGTTCACCGAAGCCTCGCTGACCGCCGCCCTCGAAGAGCGCGGCATCGGCCGGCCGAGCACCTACGCCTCGATCATCGACACCATCCTGGAGCGAAAATACGTTTTCAAGAAGGGCAGCGCCCTGGTGCCGACCTGGACGGCGTTCTCCGTGTCGAAGCTGCTCGAGCAGCACTTGCCGACGCTCGTCGATTACGAGTTCACCGCGCTGATGGAAGATCAGCTCGACGAGATCAGCCGCGGCGAATTCGAGCACGTCACTTACCTGAAGAATTTCTATTTCGGCAACGGCCGGCCGGGTCTGAAGAAGCAGCTCGACCACAAGCTCCAGGAAGTCGATCCGCGCGATTTGAGCCGGTTTTCGCTGGGCAAGCCGGCGGCGGGCCCGCACCGCGAAGAGATTATCGTCCGCGTGGGCAAGTTCGGCCCGTTCCTGGAGCACGGCGAGCGGAAGGCGAGCATTCCGCAAGACTTGCCGCCGGATGAACTGACCCAGGCCAAGGCCCTGGAGATGCTCGAGCAGGCCAGCGTCGGCGAGGAGCCGCTGGGAATTCACCCGGACACGCACCAGCCGGTCTATCTGAAGCAGGGGCGTTTTGGCCCGTACGTGCAGATGGGTGCGGCCGGCGAAGACGAGAAGCCGAAGAACGCGTCGCTCCTGCCGGGCATGACGCCCGCCGATGTCACGTTTGAAGTGGCCGTGAAGCTGCTGACGCTGCCGCGGACCATTGGCGATCACCCCGTGCAGCACGAGCCGATCGTCGCCTTCAACGGCAAGTATGGGCCGTACATCAAGTGCGGCAGCGAATCGCGGTCGCTGCCGAAGGACCTGTCGCCGATCGACGTCACGCTGGAGCAGGCCGTCCACCTGCTCGCCCAGCCGAAAGCTCAAGGCCGGGGCCGCGCCGCGCCGCGCGAGCCGCTCAAGACGTTCGAGGCTTCCCCGGTCACCAACCAGCCGGTGAAGCTGCTGGCGGGCAAGTATGGCAATTACGTGACCGACGGCACGACAAACGCCACGCTGCCCAAGGACCTCGCACCCGAAGAGCTGACCTTTCAGCAGGCCCTCGACCTGCTCGCCGAACGGGCCGCCCGCGGCCCCGCGACACCTCGCGGCCGCCGCGGCCGGGCAGCCCAAGCTCCGAAGATGCCAAAGACGCCCAAGACGCCGAAGGCGGAGAAGCCCGCCGCCGAGAAGAAGCCCAAGAAGGCCGCGAAGAAATCTGGCCGCTCAAAGCCGCCTAAATCGGAATGACCTCTGGTCCGGCCGAAGATCTGCATCTTTGACTTTGTACGCGGTGGCGAATACCTTAGGGCGACTGCATTGACCCGAGGTCGGATGGCATGAGCCTTTCCCGGTCGCGACGACTGCAATTTGAGGCGCTGGAGTCGCGCTTAGCGGCGACCGTGGTCTACAACACCACCTGCCTCGGTCCTCTCCTTTCCATCCCGGCGCCCGGGTCCAGTTCCCGCGGCCCCGCCGCGATGGATGACTCGTTCATCATCGAACGGGGGGAAGTGGGAGCAGGGAGCGCGCTGTTGGCAGTGCTCTCCAACGACCGCACCGAGCCCGGCGATCCCCTGGTGGTGAACTATATCGAGTGCCAACAGCGCTACGCCGGACAAGCCAGCATCTCGTACGGAAGAGTGGCCATCGACTACAAGCCGCCGGCTCAGTTCGTTGGCATCGACCAGTTCCGCTATGCGGTGGAAGACCGAGAGGGCTTCGGCAGCAGCGCCACGATCACCGTCGAAGTCCGCAACGGCTGGCGGAACCAGGTTCGGCCGAACGACGTGAACGGCGACGCGCAGGTCTCGCCGCTCGACGCCCTGGTGGTGCTGAACGAGCTCAACGACCGCGGTTCCCGGCAACTGGGCCGGCCCGGTCCCGAGGCGACCGCCAACCGGCTGGACGTGGACGGTAATGGTTTCGTGAACCCGCTGGACGCATTGCTCGTGATCAACGAGCTCAACGCCGCCGCGCACATGCCGGCACCGGGCCAACCGAGCGGTCAGCCTGGCTGACCCGTTCAACCTTTCTCTTGCAGGCAATCACCGATGTCCGCACGAATTGGCGTCTGTTTCGCTTCGATCATTTTGATTCTCGCACAGTCGCGGCCCGCGCCGGCTCAATCGCTGCAGCCCGGCGTCCGCGGCCTGGCGACCCGCGCCCCGGCCGGCATGAAGATCGACGGCGATCTGAGCGAGTTCAAGGGCGCGTTCTGCACGCCGGTCAACTACTTCGTGCCGGCCGCCCAAGTCAAAGAGCGGCCGGCGCAGTTCTTCTACATGTGGGACGACACGGCGTTCTATGCCGCGCTGCGAACGCTCGACACCAAGACCTTCAACGGCTCGGACGACGCGCACCTCTGGGGCGGCGACGCGGTCGAGTGGTATTTCGATACTCGCCGCGAGGGTGACTTCCGCGGCATCGACTGGGGCAAAGGCGCGGTCCACATGTACTGGACCGGCTTCGACAAGGCGGAGCTCAAGCCGCGATGGTGCCTGCGGCCGGGCTATCTCGATGCGATTCCCGGCAAGGGGGTCGAGGTCGGCGCGAAGAAGACCGAATTCGGGACCGACGTCGAGTTCAAGCTGCCCTGGGAGAACTTTCCGAACTTCAAGGCGAAGCTCGGCGAGGTGATCGCGCTGGACGCGGAGCTGTGCTACAGCGACGGCGCGGCCCGCGTCGACCGCATCTTTGCCTACGGCAGCCCGCTCTGCGTCCAGCAGCCGGCGGCGCAGGGCCAGGTGCAACTGGTCGAGAAACTGGAGCCCGCGCACTGGAAACAGTGCGGCGCGGTGCTCGCGCCGATGCGCTGCGACACGCCCTGGACGCAGCGGACGAAGGCCCTCGTCACCGGCCAGGTCGCCCTGCCCCCCGATCACGCCGATCAGGTCGGCAAAATCGTCTTTCGCGTTTCTGATCTGGAAGGGAAGGCGCTCGGGGAATATCCGGCCCAGCGGCGGACGCTCCACGAAGCGGGCCGCTTCTATCTGGCCGAAGCCCAGTGGCCCAGCGACGTCGCCGTGCCCGGCCTGCACACCGTCGTCGCCGTCCTCCACGGCTCCGGCGGCCAGGAGCTCTGCCGCGTCGCCCCGCGCCTGGTCAGCGCCGGCTGGGTGCAGGGCTACTAGGTAGCAACCTCTCAAAGCCGCGACCAGTGGTCGCG
>DASRJB010000716.1:0-2110 GCA_035649715.1 Pirellulaceae bacterium | reverse complement strand
GATCAGCTATCGCGGCTTGCTCCTGGTCGCTGCGCTGGTGCTGGCCGCACAAGCAGCGCTGCTCGTCGTCTGGTTCAAGCTATCGTCCCACGGCCGCAAGCTGCCGCACAGTAGCGAAGTGCCAGCCGTGGACCACGCAGCGGCCGGCTGATGACTTGCCCTGTGCCAGCGCAGCTCAAGCTTGTACGCCGTACTCCGTACTGAGTACGCTGTACGGGCCCTTTCATTTTTCGTGGCACTCCCTCGCCCTAATGCCATGACTCTCACACATCGTGTCCTGATCGCGCTGTTGGTTGCAGTCCTCGCGCCCGCGGTCGCCTTGGCCCAGGCCAAGGGCAAACGGCCGAAGTCCGAAGCGGCCGCGGACACCAGCCCGCAAGTGGCCACGCCGATCGAGCGGATCAAAACGAAGCCCGGATTTCGCGTCGAACTGCTCTACAGCGTTCCGCGCAGCCAAGGCTCGTGGGTCAGCATGTGCCTCGATCCGCAGGGCCGGCTGATCGCCTGCGATCAGGGCAGCGGCGGGCTGTACCGGATCACGCCCCCTCCCGTAGGGCAAGCTGCCAGCTTGCCCGCCGACATCAAAGTCGAACCCCTCAAGCTCGAAATCAGCGAAGCCCAGGGACTGCTCTGGGCCTTTGACAGTCTGTATGTCGTGGTCAACAGCCGGGCCCGCTCGGGCCTCTGGCGTGCGAAAGACACGGACGGCGACGGCGAGCTCGATAAGGTCGAGCAGCTCCGCGCGCTGGCCGGCGGCGGCGGCGAACATGGCCCGCACGCCGTGCTGCTCGCGCCGGACGGCAAGAGCCTGTACGTCGTCTGCGGCAACCAGACGCGCCTCACCGAGTTTGCCAAGAGCCGCGTGCCGCCGATCTGGGGCGAAGATCACCTGCTGCCGCGGATGCCCGACGGCAACGGCTTCATGCGGGGCGTGCTGGGGCCGGGCGGAACGATCTACCAGGTCGATCCGGACGGCAAGGACTGGATCGTGAACACCGTCGGCTTCCGCAATGAATACGACGCGGCGTTCAACCGCGAGGGGGACCTGTTCACCTACGACGCCGACATGGAGTGGGATTTCAACACGCCCTGGTACCGGCCGACGCGGGTCTGCCTGGCGGCCAGCGGGGCGGAATTCGGCTGGCGGAACGGCGCGGGCAAGTGGCCGGCCTACTACCCGGACAGTCTGCCGGCGGTCGTCGATATCGGCCCCGGCTCGCCGACGGGCGTGGCGTTCGGCTACGGCGCGAAGTTTCCCGCGAAGTACCAGGATGCTCTGTTCATCAACGATTGGAGCTACGGCAAGCTCTACGCGGTGCACCTGGAGCCGCAGGGCGCGGGCTACACCGGCACGTTCGAGGAGTTTGTGACCGGCACGCCGCTGCCGCTGACCGACATGGTCGTGCGGCCGCAGGACGGAGCGCTCTATTTCGCGATCGGTGGGCGGAACACCCAGTCGGGGCTGTACCGCGTGACGTACGTCGGCAACGAATCGACCGCTCCGGCCAAGGGCGAGCTGAAATTCGCCGACCAGCGGACAATCCGCCGCAAACTGGAGGGGTTTCACGGTAAACAGGACGCCGCCGCGGTCGAAGCGGCCTGGCCGTACCTGGGCAGCCCCGATCGTTACCTGCGGTATGCGGCCCGCGTGGCGATCGAGCATCAGGACGTTAACACTTGGAGCGCCAAGGCGCTCGCCGAGAAAGACCTGCCGGCCGCGCTCACCGCTTTGCTGGCCCTGGCCCGCGTCAGCGGCAGCGACCCGTTCCACCGCAAGGACCGGCCGCTCGATCCGGTCTCGTGGCAAAACGGCGGCATCCCTACGAAGGATGACGTCGATCCAGTCACGCAGGTCAATGACCCGCGGAAGCGCGAGATTCTCGAGGCGCTGGCGAAGCTCGACTGGGCGAAGCTGACGAACCAGCAGCGGATCGACCTGTTGCGGGTGTATGGCGTGACTTTCAATCGCTTGTGCCGGCCCGACGCGGCCCAGCGGCAGGAATTGTTGGCGCGGTTTGACCCGCTCTATCCGGCCAAGGGCCGCGAGCCGAACGCCGAGCTCAGCCAGTTGCTCGTTTACCTGGAGGCGCCTAGCGCACCGGCGAAGACG
>DASRJB010000715.1:0-3467 GCA_035649715.1 Pirellulaceae bacterium | reverse complement strand
CGCGCAAACCAGGCCTGCAGGTCGCCCGCCTGCTGCGTGCCGCCGAGTACCGCCGCCCGCACGGCCAGCAAATGCCGGCAGGGGCCCATCCGCAGGCCGCCCTTGAAATGGTGTGAGCACTTGCACTTGCCGCGCTTGATGATGCCGTCGGCGTCGAGCAGCATCTCGATCTGCATGCGGTCGATCACAGCCGTATAGACCGTGCCGCCGCGCGGAGCTTCCTGCCGCGAGTCGATCTTCACCTTCGCGACCAGCCCGCGCGAGGCCGCGAGCTCCGCGTTTTCCGGGCCGATCTCGGCCTCGCCGAGTGCCCGCGGCATGATCTGCCGCCAGCGATAGACGCCGGCCGCCAGGTCGTAGATCACTTGCCCGGCGTGCGCCAAGTGATTGAGCGCCGCGGCGCACTCGGCTTCGCTGGCGACGGACTTTAGCGCGGTCGCGGCCGGAGCGAGCGTGCGGTGCGTGCGCATCGCCTGGGCCACGCCGGAAGTCAGCCCTTCGCTCAGCTTCACCGGCGGCCGCACCACGTCGAGCGCGGCGTTGCGCGTCCAGTCGTTCGTCGTCCAGCCGGAGAGGCCGACCGTCAGCCGCATCTCGCCCATGCGGGCGACCCAGAAGCTGGGCAGGCCCGTGCCGAGCAGGTAGACGTCGAACTGGTCGGCCAGCGGCAGCAAGCGGGCCAGCACCAGCAAGCGCTGCCGGCCCCAGATGCGAATCGGCTCGCCGGGCGGGCCGCTGTAGGTCGTGCCGTACGAGTAAACGGCAGTCTCCCAGGGCTCCAGCACCAGCCGCGGCGGACAGTCGGGCCACAGTTCGAATCGCAGGGCCCGCGGGCTTTTCTGAGCCTTGTGCCGCTTGAGCCAGGCCAGCAGCGAATAAACCGCCTCGCGAGTCAGGCTGACCCGCCGCATCGGCAGCGTCATCGCCGCCTGCACCTGCGCCAGGCCCCGCAGCCAGCCGGCGGGCAGGTCGATCTTTTCCTCGCGGTAGTCGCTCGAGCCTTGCGTCGCGACCTCGAAGCCGGCCGGATCGACCTTCAGTCGCGTTTCGCGATAGGTCCGCAGGGCCTGGAAATGGTGGTAGAGGTCCCAGGAGTAATCGACGTTGGTCGTGCCGAGCTGCACGCCGCCCGCCGGGCCGAAGGCGCCGCGCTCGACCGTCAGGCAGCCGTAACTCGACTCGTCGGCCGAGAAGCACTCGAAGAAGACGACGTCGTCGGCGACCGTGACGATCGGATCGCAGGGCACCAGCAGCCGCCACAATTCCTGGTCGTTCTTCTGGAGGTAGCTCGAGTAATCGAGCCGCGCCGACCAGTACCTCTTGCGGCAGACCTCAAATTGCCGCTCCAGGTCGGGCGGGGCGGGAATGCCGCGGCGGGCGAGGATTTCCTGCGTGGCCACTTCGCGGAATTGCTGGAGCTGCTCGCGCCGCCGGACTTGCTCGCCTTTCTTCCACTCTTCGTACGCCGCGTGGTCGCGGGGCTTATAGCGCAGGTCGCTGATCACCACGTCGTGCAGGGCGGAGATGCCCTCGCGGAACCGCAGCGGCCGCACCAGCGGCGCGTCGAACGCCACTGCCTCGCGGCTCAAGTTCGGCGCGAACGAGAGCAAGCCCCCTTCGAGCCGGCTGCGTCCGTGATAGGCAAAGCTCACTTGCACGCGGCGTTCCTTCAGACGGTCGGCAAGGCAGCGGGGGCGGTCAACGACAGCTCAGGCAGCTTCGCCGCGACGAGCGGCTCCAGTTCCGGCCGGCTGCCGACGATGCGGGCGACGGCGGCTAGCGCCGCGCGGGCTTCGGGCTTGCGGATCGAGCGGACGGCCAGCGCCAGCACCGGCACGAGGTCGCCGGCTTGCTCTGGATCGCGGCAGACGGCTGCTGCCAGCTGATCGATCGCCTTCAGCTTCTGCCGCCCGCCGCGGTGGACGCCGGCCAGCACCGCCGACCAGATCGGCGCGAGGTCGCTGGTGCTCGTGCCCGGCAGCGCCGATCTGCTCTGCAAATGGTCGACCAGCGCCAGCTTCAGGTCGTCGTAGGGCGTCTCCAGCAGGCGGCACCAGAGCTGCGGGTCGGCCGGAATCGCTGGGCCGGCGCGGAGCCAGTCCCAGGCGGCGGTGCGGACTTCCTTCAGCAGCGAATCAAAGAGCGCGAGCACGACGTCGCGGTCGTACGCGGCCGCTGCACCGACGATGCCCAGCGTCCAAGTCGCCAGCTCCGCGCCGATTGCCGCGCAGCGAGCGTTGCCGATCAGCGTCAGCTGGCCGCGCTCGGCGGCGGCGAACTTGCGCTGCTGGAGCAATGTCAGGCCGAGCTTGGCGACCGGCGTCGCGCGGGCCGTGGCCATCGCCAGGCACTGGGCCAGGTCCAGCCGGTCGCCGCGGACGTGCTTCTGCATCGCCTCGCAGATGAGGGCAATCGCCGCGGGGTCCTTAGTCTCCAGCAGCCGCAGCCACGTCTCGACTGGCCAGTGGCCAGCGGAATCGAGTGAACCGAGCAGCCTCGCGCCGAACTGCTGGACTTCCTCGTCGCTGCTATCGAGCAGCATCAGTAGCAATTCGGCCGAAATCGACTGGAGCCGTGTGGCGTGCTCGCGCTCCAGTAGTTGCCGGCACCAGGTGCGAATGCAACGCGAGCCGTCGCCAATCATCGCACCCAACAGCACCGGGAACGCAACTTCCGTTTTCCATAACTCGGGCCGGTAAGGCGCAGGCGACAGCTCGCTCAGGCTCCGGCCAGGCCGGAGCTTGACTCCGATCGGCTTGAACTCCAGCGCGTCGTGCCCGTGAAAGCAGGCGTGCATCAGGCCCCAGCTCTCCAGCAGGTCCTCACCGTGGGCCAGCTCTTTGTCCTCGTAGCGACCGAGGGCGAGCGTAATCGCGACGAGGTATTTCAGCGGGTCCTGGTGCGCCAGGTGCCGGAAATAGCGCCAAGCCCGTCGTCGCAGATACCGCCGCGTGGCATAGGAAAATAACACTGCCCCGCGCCGCGCTTGGGCGCGGTGGTCCGGATACTCGATTTTCTGCCCAGTCCGCGGATTGCGGTACTCCTGCACTTTCCACGGCGCGAGCACGTTCGTAGGGAGCTTCAGGACCTCCTCTTCCGTCGCACTGCTGCGCCGCGTCTGCGGATCCCAGTCCCACCGCTTGAGCTTCTTGCGATACTTCCGCACCAGGCAGTCGAACGTGTGCAGGAACGCCCCCATCAGCTCGTGGTCGCCGGTCTGTTCCGCGTGCTTGAACAGCCGCTTGACCACCGGGTGATGCGCCGGCACATCCAGCGGCATCGACAGGTAGAGGAAGATCTGCCGCCGAGCCCAGGGCCGCGTGTCCTTCTTCCAGCGGTCGGCAAACGCCGCCAGCGCCGCCGGAGGATATTGCTGTCTGAGGGCCGCCAAGAAACGCTCGTCCTCGGCGTCGAAGTATTCTTCGACGAGCAGCAGCGACAGCCGATCTGCGGGAGTCTTGGCCACA
>DASRJB010000714.1:0-2167 GCA_035649715.1 Pirellulaceae bacterium | reverse complement strand
CCTCCGCGACCAGATCGTCGCCGCGGGCGGCTTCGAGAACGAGAGCATTCACGAATACCTCCATCGTGGCCTGGCACCGCTCACCGGCCGGCACATCGACTACTCCCGCCGCGGTTTTCCCTGGAAGGATCCGCCGGAGTTCGGCGGGCCGCTGGCGGTTTCGGCCAGCGACGATCTCGGACAAATCGGCCCCACCCGCGACATCCTTGTGCCTCCGCCGCCGGGCGGCGTACTGCGCCTGCCGCCGGAGCCGCTGCCCGCACAGCCGCTACCTCCGCCGCGACTGAGCCCGCCCCCGGGAGGGCCCGAACGATGAATGGCTGCCTGCGGCTGGCGTTGTTGGCGAGCATTCTGTTCGGCGGCTGTGCCGCCTGGCGCGGCCAGCGGCCGGCTACCGACGTGGCAGTCGAGCGGCAGCAGCGCGCGGCCGACGCGGTGCGAACGTTCGAGGAGCAGCGTGACGGCGCCCAGTTTCAAGCCGCACTCGACCGCTGGGCCGCGGGCGACATCGCGGGCTGCGAAGGGCGACTGAGGGCCCTGGCGGCTCGTCGTCCCGCGGATGGCGCAGTGCGTCTGCGACTAGCCGAGCTGCTGTGGTCGCGCGGGGCGCCTGGCGAGGCGGAGGCGGAGCTGCAAGCCGTGCTGGCTGTGCTGCCGGCGAGCGCCGAGGCCCACCATATGCTGGGGATGATCCTCTCCGAACAGGCCCGCCTTGCCGAAGCTCGCAGCCATCTGTCGCGGGCGATCGAGCTGGCGCCCCAATGCGATGACTATCGGGCCACGTTGGCCTCTTTGCCCTAGCGGATTTCGCGGGCCTATCGCCGCTAGCGGTCGTTCGGCCTATGCCGCCGCACAGCCATGGGGTTAACCGCATCCCCAGAGCGGGCCATGGTTGGAGCGTGGACAAAGTGTATGGCTAACCTAGGTTTGCGTGGATTGGCGTCCCTGCCAGGCGCTTGCGCGCTGGTGGTGCGCGGGTAGCCGCGCCGGTTGGGGCTCCGATCGAAAGACGCAGGCATGACCGAGCGACGTGTAACGCAGCTGCTCCCCACGGCCGCCTTGGCGGTCGTCGGCGTGGCCCTAGGCGGCGCCTGGGTCGTGGAGCCGTCGCTCGCGCCCAGCGGTTGGCTGGGCCGCTTGCTGGTGCTGGCCTCGGCAATTGGCCTGGCCCTGTTCGCAGTGAAAATCGCCATGCGGCAATCGGCCAAGACGGCCGAGGCCGCCCGCAAGTACATCGACACGCTCTGCCGCCTGGAAGGCCCGGAGCTGCACGACGAGGCCGCCTTCGATACGATTCCGCTCCGCAAGGGAGATCGCATCTGGCGGGAGCTGTGCCAGGCGATACGTGCCCGGTTGGTAGAATTCTCGGCTCGGGCGGAAGAGCTGGAGATGGCCCGCGCCGCGGCGGAAGTCCGCGTTCGCCGCACTGCCATCGAGCGCGACCAGGTCCGCGAAATTCTGGCCGGCCTGGCCGATCCGGTCGTCGCCGTCGATCAATTCGGCGACGTCGTGCTGGCTAACCCCAGCGCCGAGCGGCTGCTGGATATTCGCCCCGCGGGCGACGCGCACCCGGCCCTGGAGCAGCTAGATCGATGCGAGCAGCTGGTGAGCATGCTCGGCGAGACCCGCCGCCGCCGCTCGGCGACGCAGCGCAGCGCCGAAGTGACGCTGAGCGACGAGGAAGGCAAACCGCACTGGTACCGCGTTTCCTGCCGCACCCTGGCCAGCCAGCATGAATCCTGCGGCGGCGCCGACCGGACAGCTCAGCACGGCGCGGTCGCGGTGCTCACCGACATCACCGGCCAAAAGGCGATCCAGAAGCGAAATGCCGAGTTCGTCTCGGCGGTCAGCCACGAAATGAAGACGCCCCTGTCGAGCATCCGGGCGTACGTCGAGCTGCTCGTCGATGGCGAAGCCGAGGACGACGCCACGCGCGAGGAGTTCCTGGGCGTCATCAACAATCAGGCCGACCGGCTCCAGCGGCTGATCGACAACCTGCTCAACCTGGCCCGAATCGAGGCGGGCGTGGTGGCGGTGAACAAGTCACCCCAGTCGCTTAACGAGCGCCTGGCCGAGGCGATCCGCGTGCTCGAGCCAACCGCCGAGCAAAAGCAGATCAAGCTCACCACGGAGTTCAGCGAGTTGTACCTGGGCGTGCTGGGCGATC
>DASRJB010000713.1:0-3935 GCA_035649715.1 Pirellulaceae bacterium | reverse complement strand
GCCTTGCTGGCATTGTCGGCCGCCGCCTGCTGGGCGAAGGCATCGATCTGCGCCAGCCCGCCGACCAGGCCACCCGCGGCGATCGCCGCCGCGCGGCTGAGAAATCGGCGCCGCGAAAGGCGATGTTGGTGAATCGTGTCGATCAATTCTTCTCGCCATGCCGGCTGATGGGGATGGGTGCGCATCGGTGAGCCTTTCGCAAAATTGACGGGAAGGAGAACGCCGTGAAAAGGGGCCGCGCGGCCACAGTAGCACGCCGAAAAACAGGTTGCCAGCGAGCCAGTGGCAGAATCAAGTTGCAGCCCGCGGCGCGGCGCGTCATGCTGTGCGCGTCATCCACCTCCGGGAGTCATTCCATGACCGCTTCCCGCCAATGTCGCCGCCGGTTCCTCGCTCAAACTGCCGCCGTCGGCGTCGCGGCGCTCGGCGCGCCCGCGCTGTTGCGGGCCCAGAACACAACCAGCAAGCTCAACATTGCCTTCATCGGCGTCGGCGGCCGCGGGCGGGCGAACCTGAACGAGATCGCTCGCACCGGAGCGGAGAACGTCGTGGCTCTGTGCGACGTAAACGGCAACAACCTCGAAGGGGCGGCTCAGCGGTTTCCAAGCGCCCGCAAGTATCGCGATTTTCGAAAGCTGTACGACGAGTCGAAGGATATCGATGCGGTGGTTGTCAGCACCTGCGAGCACACGCATGCCTATGCGACGCTGCCGGCCCTGCAGATGGGCAAGCCGGTCTATTGCGAGAAGCCGCTGACGCTGAACGTGGCCGAGGCCCGCATCATTACCGAAGCGGCAAAGAAGGCTGGCGTGCCGACGCAAATGGGGACTCAGATTCACGCCAGCAGCAACTACCATCGCGTCGTCGAGCTGATTCAGTCCGGCGCGATCGGCCCCGTCAGCGAAGCCCACGTCTGGGTCGCCCGGGCCTGGGGCCGGCAGAGCAAGGAAGACTCCGACGCCAACAAAGACATCGTCTTCGTCACCGAGCGGCCGAAGGAAGAGCAGCAGCCGCCGAGCTACCTCGACTGGGACCTGTGGATCGGTCCCGCGCCGTACCGGCCCTATCACGAGGTCTATTTCCCCGGGCCAAAATGGTACCGCTGGTGGGATTTCGGCAACGGCACGATGTCCGACCTGGGCAGCCACTGGAACGACTTGCCCTTCTGGGCGCTGGACCTCGACGCCCCGACGTCGATCGAAGCAAGCGGACCCGAGCCGCACCCGGAGATCGCACCGGCCTCGATGTCGGCGATCTACGAGTATCCGGCCCGCGGCAGCCGCCCAGCCTGCAAGCTGACCTGGTACCAGGGGACGCACAAGCCGCAGCTCTGGAAGGAAAACCCGGCGATCCAGCGGTTCGGCAGCGGCGTGCTGTTCGTCGGCACCAATGGCCGCATGCTGGTGTCCGACTACGGCAAGCACGTGCTGCTGCCCGAGGCCGAATTCAAGGATTTCAAGAGGCCCGAGCCGTTCATTCCCGACTCGCCGGGCCAGCAGGCCGAGTGGCTCCGCGCGATTCGCGAGAACAAACCGACCGGCAGTCCATTCAGCTACGCCGGCCTGCTCACGGAAGCGAACCACCTGGGCAACGTCGCCTATCGCGCCGGCACGAAGATCCTGTGGGACAGCGCCAGCATGCGCGTCACCAATACCCGCGCCGCCGATCCATTCCTCAGCCGCCAGCCGCGAGCGGGATGGAAGCTGGCGTAAGTGTCGCCATGCGGTCGGAGTCGTACTTGGTACCTGGTACTGAGTACTCAGGACGGAGTCGATCATGACGATCACAACCGGCGTCACCGCCCACCACTGCCCCGAGTGCGGCGCCGAGCTGCGGCCGGGCGACGGGCGCTGCTGGCTCTGCCGCCGCGACCTGGCGGTCGATGCGGAGGTTGTTGATCCTGCTCCGGCGGCAGCCGCGGCCAAGGCTGCGCCGCTCCAGTTCTCGCTCGAAACGCTGCTCTTGATCGTGACGCTCTCCGCGGTGTGCCTGGGGGCGCTGGTCGCTGCGCCGGGGCTGGGGGTGCTGCTGCTGGTCGTGGCCGTCCCGGCGCTCGTGCGCACTTGCTTGACCGGATCGTCTTTCAAGCAGAAGAGCGGCAAGTTGACGGCGGCGGACAAGGTGCTGGCGTTCGTCGCGTCCGCGGCCATCACTTGGGCCGCGTTGATGGCGGCCGCGATGGCTTTTTTCACCGCCTGCACGATCTCCGTGCTGGGAGCGTGCGCCGTCGGAAGTGCGGGCGGGAGCTCCGCTATCGACCAGTCGCTGCAAACCGTCCTGCTGTGGATCGCGATCATTTTCTGCGCCGCGACCAGCATTGCCGCCTTTGTCGGGATGTTCTGGGTCACCTGGCCACGCGCGACGCGCCGTTGACGGCCGCCGCGGCGAAGTTCAAAGTTCAAGGTTCCCCGGTACAAAGTTGACGGCTCAAAGTTGACGGCGGTTCGTCGATGGAATCCGATACGCCTCCACCCCTGCGCTACACCGCGGCGATGCTCGCCGAGCTGGCGGGCGTCGATGTCGCGCGGGTGCGAGCCTGGCAGCGGCGGGGGTGGATCGTGCCGGCCAGCGAGACCCACCGCCTGGCCCACTTCGACTTCACGGAGCTGACTGTCGCCCGGCAATTGGCGCAGCTCACGCGGGCCGGCGCGACGCCGCGGCTGCTCGCGCGCAAGCTGGCCGAAATCCACCGCCACTGGCCAGACGTCGGCCGCCCGCTCGCCGAGCTGACGCTGGTCCTCGACGGTAAAAAGCTGCTCGTCCGCCGCGGCACGGAGCTGCTCGAGCCGGGCGGGCAATTGCGGATTGACTTCGAAGCCCTCGCGGAGGATAGCCAGCCCGATCCGCCAGCCACCATCCTGTCGTCGTCGCTGTTTCTCGCGCGGCAGTCGGAGTCGCCCGTCGCGACTCCCGAGCAATTCGCCGCCTGGGCGGCTGAGATGGACGAAGCGGGCGACCTGAAGCTCGCCGCCGAGCTCTATCGCACGGCCCTGGCCGCCGGCGGCCCGAAACCAGAGCTCTGCTTTCAGCTCGCCGAGGCGCTCTACCGCGCGGGCGACCTGCCGGCGGCTCGCGAGCGGTACTTCATGGCGATCGAGCTGGATGAAGACTATGTCGAGGCCCGAGCCAACCTCGGCTGCGTGCTCCTCGACCTGGGCGAGAAGGAGCTCGCTGCCGCGGCGCTGGAGGGAGCGCTGCATTCGTACGAACCGTACGCCGACGTGCATTACCACCTCGCACGCACCTTGGACGAGCTCGGCCGCTTGGATCAGGCCGCCCCTCATTGGTCGCGGTTCCTGGAGCTCGCTCCCGACAGCCCCTGGGCCGACGAAGCCCGCGAGCGGCTGCCCTAAAACCGCTACAGCCGGCACATTCCATGCGGCGATTTGCCGCCCTCGTGGCGACGGGAATTGAAGCGCGGGGATTTTGCGTATCTCCAGCCCCGGCAACAAGTTTCGGCTTGACCCGCGGCCTGAAAAAACTAAGTCACACTGGGAGATGCTGTGGACCTGGGGCACCTCTCGCGTTCCCCGCCGTTTGTCCATGATGCTGCTCATCGATCTGACGTCGCTCTTTCTGGCCGCTTGCGGCGGGGCAGCCGCCATGTGGGTGGTGATGTGGTTCCGCGCGCCTTTGCCGGAGCCGCTCGACGAAGACGAGGCCGGCTTTGCCCGCGACACCATTTCGAAGCTGCAGGACCTGACCCGCCGGGTGAAGGACGAAGTCGATCAGCACGCGGTCTGCGTCGAGGAGATCAGCGCCCAGCTCACCAACACCGACGACAACGACGAATCCGCCGTGCTGGCCGCCGTCGCCCAGCTGATCGACGCCAACCAGCAGATGCAGCGGAAGCTCGACACGGCCGAGGAGCGGCTGAAGACGCAGGCCCGGCAGATCGAGTCGCACGCCGTCGAGGCCCGCACCGACGCCCTGAC
>DASRJB010000712.1:0-8534 GCA_035649715.1 Pirellulaceae bacterium | reverse complement strand
ACGGTCGATTCGACCGGCACCCCGGCAATGTCGCTGGCCGCTTTCTGCTCCAGCGCCTGAAACACGATCTCCTTCATCTTCCCGCGCTCGCTGCGGAGCATCAGGAAATTGATCAGGCTGTTCTTCAGCGAGGGCGTCGCCTCTTCGATCGTGCGGGCGGCGTATTCCGGGTTGATGCTCCGGGCGACGAGCGGCCAGATGACGGCGACCAGGTACCAGGACGAGCCGCCGACCAGCGCCACGAGTCCCAACACGCGGCCGATGGTCCCCAAACCGATCAAATGGTCGAATGCGGCCGCGGCGATGAAGAAGACGACCACGCCCACCAGCCAGAAGGCCAGACCGCTTGCCAGGTCGATCAGCCGCACGTGCAGGCTGGTGCGTCCGAGCTGCCGCTGGATGACCTGCTCGCGCTGCAGGCTCTCCGCGATGGGAGGCGGTACAACCGAAGGGACAGTTCCGCTTGCCATGATCTCCTCGCGAGCCGGCGCGCACCCTGATCGCTTAATTATAGACGACGGCCGGTCGGGTTTTGATCCCCAGAGACCTGAAACGCGCCGCAAACCGTTAGCACCCTTGCGGTTGCGACTCAGGCTTCATCCGGCTCGCCGCCCGAATTGCCCTTCCGCTCTTCCCATTCGCGGTCGATACGGGCCTGACACTCGGGGCAGTCCTCGGAGGTGTCGTAGTGCTGCACCCAGCCGATTTGCGGCAGGCGGGGATGCACGCCGTATTCGGGCAGGATCTCCTCCGTCAGGTAGCGATAGGCCATTCGCGGCGTAAAGTGCTCGCAGATGGCCAGCGCGACGCCGTGCAGCGCCAGCCGCTGGAGCAGCTCCTTGAGGGTGGCTTCCGCTGTCGCGTCATCGAGCGCGGCCAGCTGCTCGGCCGGATAAATCTTGATCGGCGGGTCGAAGACTTCCGTGAGCGGCACGTCCTTCGTGCCCTCGGTCACCTCGTCCCACTCCTCGTACATCTTCTTCGTTTCATCGTCGATGCCGGGGATCACCTCGCTCCAGTCCCGCGGCTCGCGCCGTTTGGCCGGTTCGTCCGTTTCCTCCTCGCCGGCGAGCTGCTCGTCGAGCCCTTCTGGAAAGAGGCCGTAAGGATCGTCCTCATCTTCGTCCGGCAGCCCCACGCCGAGATCGAGCGCCGCCGAGTCTTCGGCATCCTCCCCGCGCTCGCCCGCCTCGGCCGCTTCGAGCTCCTTCTGCCGAGCGGCGTCCGCCTCGTCGTCCTCGACCCACTCCAGCTCTGGATCGTTCACCTCGATCAGCACGTGGCCGTTCTGGCTGTGCCACTGGAGCCGCACGCGCGGCTTTCCCTCGGCAGTCGTCTCGACCGACATCGGCCCCGTGGGTCCGATCTGTTGCCAGGCGATCTGCTTCGCGTCGAGCGGGGGCGGCGGCGGATCGGGCGGGGGCCGCTCATCGGGAATCTGAAAGCGAAATCGCTTGCCGACCAGATCCGGCGAGGGATTGCCGGTGAGCTGCACCAGCAGCGGCTGGTCCTGGCCTCGCAGCGCGATCCAGCCGTGCGTCATATTCGGCCGGCGATTGATGATCTCGCCGGCGACGACGTAGTCGCTGAGGTTCAGGGTCATGCGAGCGCCCCGCGGGTGCTACTCGCGAACGCCCACGGTGCGGGTCTTCCACTTGCCGACCGCTTGCATCGGCGTGGACTGGACCTGTCCCGACGCCGAATACGACTGGCCCCACGGGAAGGAATAGGCCACGCAATTGCCCGTGTTGCCATCGACCACATAGCACAAGCTGGCCGCCGGCTTTTGATTGCCGGCGGCGCCTTGCACCCGAAAAGTGCCCGTGACGAGCAGGTAGCTGGGCTTCTTGGTGCCTTCCGGCGGCAGGTCCTTGGCGACGTTGGTCTTGAACCAGCCGCCCAGCGCGCCGTTGCGCGGGTTGACGACGTAGCACTGCAAGTCGCCGGTGAGGAAGTCCAGCGTGTACAGGCCCTCGACGTCGTTGTCGATCACGCCGGTCGCAACCGCAAAGTTGTCGTTGCCATAGGCCGCCATGGCCTTCAAGCGCAAGTCGCTCGCTCCCGGGATGCCGGCGGTCTGCGAATTCCACCGCCCGAAGGTGACGCCGGCCGCGAGCGCCCCGCCGATGGCCAGTCCGATCGCGACCCCCGCCGCCAACGCTCCCCAAGTCCGAATTCGCCGTATGCGTACCATCTGAATTTCCTCGCCAATTTTGATTGCTTGCCCTCTGCTTCGCCCTAATTGCAAATCTAGCCAATTCGCTCTGGCAAAGCCAGCGCCAGCGAGAGCTGCCAGAATCGACCTCGCCACAAATTCACCAGCCCGCAAACTCGCTGGCGGCTCTTGGGGCTGCTCCCAGCCTTGTCGGCGCCGCCGCCGCGAGTGCAGTTTGCCGCTGCTGGCAGCCGAATGGAACCAACAAGGCGCTGTCACGAGCGCCTTCCCCTCCCGCGTCAGCCCGCGAAGAAAATGGATTTTCGACGCAGCGGCCAGCTCGACGAGCGGCGGCGGCGCGTTCTCATGGATGAGATCGCCTCGCCCCCCTCCGACGATTCGGACCCGGCGCCCGCGCCCGGTTCGCCGAAGGGCCCCGTCCGCGCCTATAGCCCGGCCGTGCTCAGCGACCGGCAGCCGCGCGTGACGGACCTGTTGCCCGTGCGGCCGCTGTGGGTGGCGGTCGCGATGCTGCTGGGCCTGACGGGGATCGCCGCGATCGAGGCCATTCACATTCACGCGGCCGCGCTGCCGCTGGCCCCCGGAGGCGAGCAGCTGGCGGCGCTCGACGCTTCTTCGCGCGGCAGCCTGGCGGCCTGGTATTCGTCGCTGCTGCTGGCAACGGCCACGGCAGCGGCCCTCGTCGTGTTCGCGATCCGCGTGCACCGCGTCGATGACTACCGCGGCAGCTATCGCATCTGGATCTGGACGACGGCGGCGCTGGCCTGGCTGAGCCTGGACGCCGCGACAGGCGTGCACGACGCCCTGGGCCTGGCCGTCAACGCGGCCGCCGGCCAGCACGGGCTCGGCTCTTCGCTCGCCGCGGGCAGCACCGCCATGTGGCTGGCCCTGTACGGCCTCGTGCTCGGCACGCTCGGCATCCGCCTGGCGATCGAAGTCTGGCCGTCGCTGCCGAGCTTTGCGGCGCTGCTGGTGGCCGCACTGCTCTATCTCTGCGCCGCTTTGCTCCAGCTCGACATGCTCGCCGCGGCCACGCCGCTGGGCCAGTCGGTGTTGCAATCGACGCTGACGCTGCTGGCGCACCTGGCGCTCACCACGTCGATCGGTCTCTATGCCCGCCACGTCTATCTCGACGCGACCGGGCGCCTGAGGGTCCACATCGATCCCGACAAGAAGCGAGCCGCGAAGGGAAAAGGCCGTGCGAAGCTGAAGGTCGTCAAGGAGGATCGAGTCGAGGACAGCCCGCCCGCCCAGAAGACCGCCGCGGCGGCGCCGTCCCGGCCAGCCGAGCCCGCCAGGTTCGGCGCGCCGGCCTCCGGTGCGCCCAAGTCCGGCGCTACCATTTCGAAGTCGCCCTCGCACTACGACAACGAAGACGACGACGAGGAGGACGCCAGCGACTATGGCGGCGAAAGGCTTTCGCGCGCCGAGCGCCGACGCCTGAAAAAGCTCGCGCGCCGTGCTGCCTAGCGCACGCGATGGCCGACAGCCAGCAGGCACGTTATCCTGAGCCGACTCGCACGGGATATCTGCCATGCCCAAAGCCATTCGCTTCTCGCAGACCGGCGGACCAGAAGTTCTGCGTGTTGAAGACGTCGCCGCCGGCGAGCCGGGCGAAGGCCAGGCCCGCGTCCGGCACACGGCCATCGGCGTCAACTTCATCGACACGTACCACCGCTCGGGCCTTTATCCGCTGCCCTTGCCCAGCGGCTTGGGCAGCGAGGCGGCGGGCGTCGTCGAGGCCGTCGGCAAGGGCGTCGCCCACATCCAGGCCGGCGACCGCGTGGCCTACGCCGGCGGTCCGCCGGGCTCCTACTCCGAAGTCCGCCTGATGCCGGCCGATCGACTGCTCAAGCTGCCCGCGGGCATCTCCGACCAGCAAGCGGCCGCGATGATGCTCAAGGGCATGACGGTCCAGTACCTCATCCGCCGCACCTATAAGGTGCAGGCGGGCGAGACGGTGCTGTGGCACGCGACCGCTGGCGGCGTCGGGCTGATCGCCTGCCAGTGGCTCAAGGCTCTCGGCGTCACCGTGATCGGCACCGTCGGCTCCGCGGAAAAGGCGGAGATCGCCAAGGCTCACGGCTGCACGCACGCGATCGACTACACGCGCGAGGACTTCGTCCAGCGGGTCCGCGAGATCACCGGCGGCCAGCGGGTGCCCGTGGTTTACGACTCGGTCGGCAAGAGCACGTTCGCCGGCTCGCTCGATTGCCTGCGGCCGTTTGGTCTCTTGGTAAGCTTCGGCAATGCCTCTGGGGCCGTACCGCCGTTTGAGCTGGGCATTCTCGCTCCCAAGGGCTCGCTCTATGTCACGCGGCCGACGCTGGCGACCTACACCGCCACGCGGTCCGACCTGGAAGCCACCGCGCGGGATTTGTTCGACGTGGTCCTTTCCGGCAAGGTCAAGATCGAAGTCCACCGCACCTACCGCCTGGCGGACGCCCAGCAGGTCCATCGCGACCTGGAAGGCCGCCAGACGACCGGCTCGGTGGTGATGGTTCCCTGACGGCCTTTGTTATGGCGGGCCCTTCGGGACCACCCGAAAGCGTCACCTCGAACGGCGATTTTTCGGCCAATTTCGCCGCAAGGTGAGACGGCGCATATGCTTGCGATCGATAATGCGCAACCCCCTTAAATACTATTAAATAAGTGTTTGAGACCACCTACTGGCGCCTCTCAGGTCGGGCCTGGGTCTTCGGCCCCAATGCCAAATTGGCAGCCGGCAGCGCAACAGGAACCATAGTGCAAAATTCATACCAATGTCCACTACGCATACGATTGCGCGGACGCGGCCACCCGCGCATCGAGCCCAGAAACCGAATTGCCTGGAACTTTTCGGGAAGTCGCACGGCGGCGGAAGCGGCATGATGGTGTATCGCTCCTCAGGAGTACCAGGCATGTTGAAGACGACCCCGCGGCCGCCGAAACCCGCGCTGTCGCCCCGCGCGATGTGGCGAATCGTCGAGCGGCGCGAGGCGTCCGCCGCGTTCTATTTCGGCGTGCGGACGACCGGCGTCTTTTGCCGTCCTGGCTGCTCCTCGCGGCTGCCCAACCGGGAGAACGTGTTGTTCTTTCCGTCCGCGGGAGACGCACGGGCCGCCGGATTTCGGGCCTGCAAGCGTTGCCGCCCTGACCTCCGAAACCCTGCAGGCGAGTTGGCGAAGCTGATTGCTCGCGCCTGCCACATGCTCGACAATGAACACGGGACGAATTCGCTCGCCGAGGTTGCTGCAGCGTCGGGTTACAGCGCTTCGCAGTTTCACCGCCTGTTTCGGCGCGTGACGGGGGTCACGCCCAAAGTGTATGCCGCGGCGCGGCGGACGGACCGGGCGCGTATCGCCCTGGCTAGCGGCATGCCGGTCACGCAGGCGGCCTATGCCGCCGGTTATCGGGCCAGCAGCCGGTTCTACGACGAGGCCGGGAAATCGCTGGGCATGCGGCCGGCAGCGTTTCGCCACCAGGCCCTCGGCGAGACGATTCGCCTGGCCACGGCCGAGACGAGCCTCGGCTGCGTCGTCGTCGCCGCCACGGCCCGCGGAGTTTGCCTCGTCCAGTTGGGCGCCGATGCCGACGAGCTCTTGAGGTCCGCCCGCCGGCAGTTTGCCCAGGCCAGCGTCGCTCTGGGCGATGCCGAATTCGAGAATTGGGTGCGGCAGGTAGTGAGCCGCATTGAGACGCCGAGCGAGGCGGGCGACTTGCCGCTGGACATTCAGGGCACCGCCTTTCAGCGTCGTGTCTGGGATGCCCTGCGGGCCATACCCCCGGGCACGACCGCCACCTATTCGCAGATCGCCGCCAGTATCCGCCGGCCGAAAGCCGTGCGGGCGGTTGGCAGCGCCTGTGCGGCGAATCCCGTCGCCGTAGCGGTGCCTTGCCACCGGGCGGTTCGAGCGGATGGCGGCCTCGGCGGCTACCGCTGGGGCCTGTCGCGAAAGCGAGCGTTGCTGGATCGCGAACGCGAAAGCAGCGGGCACGCTACACGCCGGCCTGCTCGCGGATCAACTGCATGAGCGTCTGCAGCGTGGCGGTCAGCCGGCGGCCGCGCTTCCAGAGAAAGGCGATCCAGGCTTCGCCCAGGTGCGGCGCGAGCGACCGCGAGGCCAGCCCGCGGCAGAGCGCCCCGGCCGGCCGCCCCGCCACGACGCCCACGCCCAGCCCGGCCCGCACGCAGGCGGTCGTGAAGGCGCTGTTGTCGGTCTCGGCGACGATCTGCACCTGCTCCGTCAGCCGCTCGCGGTGCAGGGCCTGGTCGAGGAGCTGGCGGCCGTAGGTGCCGTCGTGGCCCACGACCAGCGGATGAGCCACCAGGTCGGCCAGCCGCAGCCTGGCCGACTTCGCCAGCGGATGACGCCGTGGAAAGATCGCCAGGTATTCGATGCGGTAGGCCCGCTCGACGCAGATCTCGCGGCCGACCATGCCGGGCCCAGGCTCCAGCGCGAGCGCCAAGTCGGCCTTGTCGGTCGCGACCAGCTCGGCGGCCCGCCGGGTGCCAGAATCGAGCAGCCGCAAAGCCACTTGCCGGTGACGGGCGCGGAATTCGCGCAGCGGCGCGGTCAGGTCTTCGAACATGGCCCGCGCCCCGGTGACCAAAGTCAACGTGCGGGGATGATCGCCCGCGGCTTCGCTGACCAGGGCGAAGGTGGAATCCAGCCCCGCCAGGAGCGGCCGCAGCGAGTCGTAGAGTAATGCGGCGGTGGGCGTGGCCTCAATCCGCCGGCCGCGGCGGCGAAAGAGGGCCGCGCGGTAGCGGGCCTCCAAAGTGCGGACCTGCTCCCAGATCGTGGGCACGGTCAGGCCGATCTCCTTGGCGGCCGCCGAATAGCTCTGCTTCTCGAACACGACGCAGAACGAGCGGAGCTGCTGGACGGAGAATTGGTCGGCCAGCGATTCGAGCGTCGCGGCGATCATTCAACTGTCCCTTACAATGTTTCGCAAATATTTGATTGTACTGAATAATACCTCGGGTATCATCCAGCGGAACTCCCCGCCAGCTTCTCCCCAGGTTCGACCATGGCTGCCTCCTCCCTTCCCCTCCGGCCGCAAGGCCAGCGCCGCGGCTTCACGCTCGTCGAGCTGCTGGTCGTGATTGCGATCATCGGCGTGCTCGTGGCGCTGCTCCTGCCCGCCGTACAGGCCGCCCGCGAAGCCGCCCGCCGCATGAGCTGCAGCAACAAGCTGAAGCAGATTAGCCTGGCGGTGCACAACTATCACGACACGTTCCAGGTCTTCCCGCCGCAGGGCCTGCCCGTGCACGGCGCTCGCCACAGTTGGGGCTGGGCGCCCCTGACCTTTCCTTACATGGAGCTGCAGCCGCTCTATGACGCGCTCAAGCCGAACATCGGCATCGCGCCGAACTCGGTCATTGGCTCATTGCCGATGGCCGCGACGAATCCGTTATTGCAACAGCGAGTGGCGTCGTTCATTTGCCCGTCCGATACGGGGCCGCTGCTCAACCCCTTCTACGCCAACCCCCGGAACAGCAACAATCCCGCCAATCACTACGCCAAGAGCAATTACGTCTGCAACCAGCAAGTCATCGCCTTCGCCTCCATGTTTAACCAGCTTCCGCCGCCCGTTTGCGCGCGGATTGCCACCATCACTGACGGCACCAGCAACGTGCTGATGTTGGGTGAGCGGGCCCTGCGGCTGCCCATCGACAAGCGCTCCACGGGGGCCGTGGTCTGGGGCCTGCCCGACAACAACTCGGACGCCACGACCTGCTTCCACCCCAACCACCCGATCAACACGCGTGATCCCAGCGACGACTTCCGAGCCAACAACTACGCGCAGTACGCGTCGCTGGCCCGCACGCCTTCAAACTGCAATGCGCACGTCGCGACGAGCAATCATCCCAACGGCGCGATGTTCTCGCTCTGCGACGGCTCGGTGCGGTTCATCAACCAGACCATCGCCAGCAACCCCATCGCTTACAACAACGGCGGCAGCGGCTGCACCAGCACCGGCAGCATCAACGTCACCGGGCCGGGGTTCGTTTACCAGAACCTGTATTGGATCAACGACGGCAACGCCACGGGCGATTATTGAGGTTGGTGAGTGGTGAGCGGTAGGTGGTGAGTGGTGAGGATCATGATTCGAACCATTGCGGTCGTTTATTCGCTGGCGCTTTGCCTGGTCGCCATCGGGTGCAGCCGGACCTATAGCGGACCGCGGCGGTTCGCCTTATCCGGCAAGGTCACCGTAGACAATCAGCCGATAGATCACGGCCTGATTTCGTTCCTGCCCGACGGCGAAGGCGGGCGCGTCTGCGGCGGTCCGATTACCGCGGGGAGCTACACCATTCCCGAAGAAATGGGCGCGACCGAGGGCAAATACAAGGTCAAAATCAACTGGAACA
>DASRJB010000711.1:0-5792 GCA_035649715.1 Pirellulaceae bacterium | reverse complement strand
CTTGCGTACTTTTCCGAGGGCCATTCTAGCCGCAGCGCCCGCTGCGGGCCAATGGAATTTGCCGGTCTAGAGGCAGCCGGCCGCTCACGGGCCCACCGATCCCGACCCGGCGAAGCAGAACGAAGTGATCGAAGCTTGGATCACGCGGGGCGTCGATGTGATCGCGGTCGCAGTCGAGAACCGGGCCGGCGTCTCGTCGGTGCTGCGGAAGGCTCGCCAGCGGGGCATCAAGGTCCTGACGTGGGACGCCGACGCCGAGCCGGACGCCCGCGACTTTCTGGTCAATCAGGCCACGCCGCAAGGCATCGGCACGACGCTCATGGATCACGCCGGGCGAATCCTCGGCGGCAAAGGCGAGTTCGCGATCATCACCGCCTCGCTCACGGCCGCCAACATGATCGAGTGGCAAAAGCACATTGAGGCCCGCCGGGCGGAGAAGTTCCCCGAGATCAAGATGGCCGCCCTCCGCCCCTGCGACGACAAGCAAGCCAAGGCGTTCGACGAGACGAACACGGTCCTCAACGCCCATCCCGACGTGAAGCTGATCATGGCCATCTGCTCGCCCGCCGTGCCCGGCGCGGCCGAGGCGGTGAAGCAGTCCCGCCGCAGCGACGTGAAGGTGATCGGGCTGGGCCTGCCCAACGACAACAAGCGCTACGTCCACGAAGGCATCACCGAAGCCGTCGTCCTGTGGAACACAATGGACCTGGGCTACCTCACGATCCACTCGGCCAAGGCGCTCTACGAGGGCCGCCTCAAGCCCGGCGATACGTCGCTTGCCGCCGGCCGCCTGGGCACGGTCACGATCGCCGGCGACAACATCCTGCTCGGTCAGCCGCTGACTTTTACCAAGGCCAACATCGACCAGTTCGATTTCTAGCGGGACATTTCAGGCGTCGAGCGCCTGGCTCAGATCGCCCTGCAGATCTTCGAAAGCCTCCAGGCCGACCGATAGCCGGATGAGGCCGTCGGTGATGCCGTGGGCGGCGCGGGCGGCCGCGTCGTAGCTGGCGTGCGACATCGAGGCCGGCTGCTCGATCAGCGATTCGACGGCGCCGAGGCTGACGGCCAGCTGGAACAGCTGCGTGGCCTCGCAAACCCGCTTGGCCTTGGCAAAGTCTCCGCGGACTTCGATCGTGAGCATCGCCCCGAACGCGCCGTCCATCTGCCGCCGGGCGATCTCGTGGCCGGGATGCCCCGGCAAGCCGGGATAGAGGACGCGGCTGATGCGGGGGTCGTGCGCCAGCCACTCGGCCAGCTGCTGCGCCGTGCGCGACTGTTCGCGGACGCGGAGCTCCAGCGTCTTGAGGCCACGGCTGGCGAGAAAGCACTCCAGCGGTCCCATCACGCCGCCGGTAGCGTTCTGCAGGAAATAGAGCTTGTCGAACAGCGTCTTGTCTTTGACCACCAGGGCGCCGCCCAAGAGATCGCTGTGCCCGCCGATATACTTGGTCGCGGAGTGCATCACGATGTCGGCGCCCAATTCCAGCGGACGCGTGAGCACGGGCGTGGCGAACGTGTTGTCCACGCCGAGCAGAACGCCGCGGCGCTTGGCGATCGCCGCAACCGCCGCGATGTCGGTGATCGACATCTGCGGGTTGCCGGGGCTCTCGATCCATACCAGCCGCGTCTGGGGTGTGATCGCGTCTTCCAGCGCCGCCAGGTCGGTGCCGGCCGCGAGCGTCACGCCAATGTTGCTGTGGTTAAGCACTTTGTGCAGCAGCCGATAGGAGCCGCCGTAGATATCGGCGCCGGCAACGACGTGGTCGCCGGAGCTCAACAGCAGCATCGCGCAGTGCGTCGCCGCCATGCCCGAAGCGAACGCCAGGCCGCCGCAGCCTCCCTCCAGGTCGGCGATCGCGCGCTCGAAGTTCTTGCGGGTCGGATTGCCGCTCCGCGAATAGTCGAACTCAGCCCAGACGCCCGCGCCCGGCTGCACGTAGGTCGCTGCCACATACAGCGGCGGCACCACCGCCCCGGTCTGCGGATCGCGCTCCTGGCCGACGTGAATGGCACGGGTGCGAAAACGCATGGAGTGCAATGCCCGATGCAGAGCAGGTTTCACTATGGGGCTACTCGGCCGCGACGATGATCACGCGGGACAATTCGGGCAGCTTGACGTCTGGATCGATGGGCCTGACGACGCCGTTTTGCACGATGCCGGCCACGGCCACTGGACGCCGTACGCGGCGCGCCAGATGCGCTTCGACGGGACTTGCCCCCGCCGGCACTGGCAGCGGCGGCAGCGGGGGCTCAGCGGCAATGTGCTCGTCCAATGCCCGCCGCGCGGGGCTGCGATTGTCTGCTGCGGGAGCTGTCATGCGTCACTCATTAATAGGCTGTGATAACGAAGATTGGGGCGCCCACGACTTCGCCAAAAATGTCGGGAAGCTCATCATCTTCGCGATCAAATCTCCAAATGACCCAAATTCTTCTACCGCCCGGCGTCTCCGCGAACATCTGAAAGGAGCCGTCCTTACGCTCTTCCAAGCTAAAGACTCGATCGAACGCCGCCTCTACTTCCTCGATCGCAAGCGCGTGCCCTTCGACTTTGCCGACATTCCATTCTATCCACTTGAATCGCCTCATGCGCCAGCGCCTTTCGCACAGATGTACGCGGGCCGCTTCACTTTGCTTCCAGCGCCTGCCGCAGGTCCTCGATCAGGTCCTCGGCATTCTCGATGCCGCACGACAGGCGAATCATGTTGTCCGGGATGCCGAAGCGGCGGCGGTCGTCCGGCGGGACTTCGTAGTAGCTCATCACCAGCGGCTGCTCGATCAGCGACTCGACGCCGCCCAGGCTGGGGGCGATGCGGGCGATCTTGACCCGATCGACGATCGCCGCCGTCTGCCGCCAGTCGGCGTCCTTGACCAGAAACGTCACGAGTCCGCCGAAACCGCGCATCTGCCGGCGGGCGACGTCGTAGTACGGATGCCCGGGCAAGCCGGGATAATAGACTCTTTCCACGCGCGGGTGCGACGCCAGGAACTCGGCGATCGCCTGACCATTGGCGTTGTGCCGCTGCATCCGCAGCTCAAACGTCTTCAGGCCGCGCTCCAGCAGGTACATATTGTGAGGCGAATTGACAGCGCCCATGATCCCGCGGAGCTTGCGGACGCTCTCCAGGTCCGACTTGCGGCCGATGATCACGCCCGCCAACAGGTCGTTGTGTCCGCCCAGGTACTTCGTCGCCGAATGCAGCACATAATCGACGCCGCAAGCGATCGGCCGCACGTTGTAGGGCGTGGCCAGCGTGGCGTCGATCAGCGTCGGGACTTTGTGCCGCCGGCCGATCTCGGCGAACCGCTCCAGATCCACGACGCTCAAGTGGGGATTGGTGGGCGATTCGCTGATCAAGAGCCGCGTCCGCGGATTGATCGCCGCGGACATCGCCGCATAGTCGCAGGCCTTCACCTGCTGCGTGACGACGCCGAACCGCGACAGGTGCTTGTTGCAGAATTCACGGCTGCGGTGATAGCACTCGTCGAAGAACACGACCTCGTCGCCGGCGTTGAGCTTCGCCATCAGCAGGCCGACGATCGCTGCCATGCCGCTGGCGTAGAGGATTGCCTCTTCGCCGCCTTCCAGCGCCGCGAGCTTGCGCTCGACAACTTTTTCGAGCGGGTTGCCGTAGCGGCCGTATTCCTCGCGATCCTGCTTTTGCTCGATGTAGTCGATGACGGCCTGCGTGTTCGGAAAGGTATAGGTCGAGGCGCAGACGATCGGGTCGGTGATCGAGTGGACGGCCTTCTGCCGCTGTTCGCCGGCGTGGACGGCGAGCGTCGAAGGGCCGGGCTCGCGCTGGGGAGGGTGCGCGTGCTCGGGGCCGTGGGAAGCATGGTTCATGGCCGGCGAAAGCTCCGATAACGGAGGAACTTGCCGGGCCGCCCGAAGCTGGGCGATTCAAGAGTCCCAAGGCGGGACCGATGATGGCACTTTAGCAGTTGGAGGCTGCAAGCGGCCGCAAATCCCTGGTGAAGGAACTATAGCTTGCCCCGCGGCCGGCCACAAGCTACTTGATCGGCAGGGCAAAATCGCCCTGCATGTCGCGCCACATGCTGTGGATGTGATTGGCCGGATTACCGGCCGAATCGGGCTGCGTGTTGACGAATTCGATCAGGAACGTCGGGCCTTGCACGCGGTAGTAGTGGCCCACGCCAGGCTGCTGTGCGCCGGCCCAGGCGAAGTGGACCTGGCCGAGGCCTTGCTTCTCGATCGCCTCGCGGCGCTCCTTAACCACGTCGGCCGGCAGGTTTTCGCAATACGCGTCGAGCAGCGACTGCAGAATGCCGCGCTGCTGACCCGTGAGCTTCTCCGCCGCCAGGCCCGCGGGGGCGTCGGTGGGCGGCTGCGGTTCGCCGGCCGAGCGGACTTCGCCCAGGGCCTTGTCGGCGATGACGGCGACTTTCTTCTGCTCGGGCGAGAGCGAGGCCAAAAGCTCGAAGGCCAGCGTCTCCTCCTTCGCCAGCAGACGAGTCCCCTTTTTGATCGAGGGCACGTTCTCGTTCATGACGATCGCCGGGTTGGCGCAAAAGGCAGTCGGGGTGCTGGAAATGACCTTGCCCTTATCGACGACGAAGTTCAGCGAGAGGTGATGCCCCTCGATGCTCAGGCCCCAGCGGCCCTCGCTGGTCGGCGCGCCATACACCACGAAGTAGTACCGTTCGGAGTCGCGGATCGGGGCGGCCTTGGGCTTTTGCAATTCCAGCAGCAGGCTCTCCAGCTCCATGATTTTCGTCGCCTTGCCGTAGCCGACTTCGCTGAGGGCCGACTTGAGCAGGGCGAACGCGGCCGTCCGCTGCTCGGGCGACATCTCGCGGACCTTGAGCCCTTCGCGCTCTTTCGCGCCTTCCAGCGGGATAAAGTGCCAAGCGCTGCGGCGGGCATCGTCGTAGGGCAGCGCCGCCTTGGCCCGTTGTTCGGCCGACAGCGCGGCCAGGAACTTGGTCGCGGCCTCCCCCATGGTCTCGCCCGTCACCGCCAGCCGGTAATACGACCAGGCGGCCGTGGCCGAAAGAACAACCGTCAATGCCAACAGCGGGGCAATCAGGCGGCGGGTGGACATCGGGCAGGTCTCCAGGGAGGCGGGACGCGGTAGCGAGCCTGACTGGAATATACCCGCGGCCCAGTGGCGATAAAAGCGCCGCCTCGGCGGCCACCAGCCGATACTTGTCATTCACTTCCGCTGCGCCCTACACTTGCCGCATTATGCAAAGCCAGGCCGCCACCGTCGAAGAGTACCTCGCCGAACTGCCGCAGGATCGCCGCCTGGCCCTGTCGGCGATCCGCGAGGTGATCCTGAAAAACCTCGACAAGGACATCGAGGAGGGCATGCAGTACGGCATGATCGGCTATTACGTGCCGCACCGCGTCTATCCCGCCGGCTACCACTGCGACCCCCAGCAGCCGCTGTGCTACGCCGGGCTGGCTTCGCAAAAGAACCACATCTCGCTGTACATGATGGGCGTCTATTGCGACACCAGCGAGCACAAGCGGTGGTTCGTCGAGGCCTGGAAGAAGACGGGCAAGAAGCTCGACATGGGCAAATGCTGCATTCGCTTCAAGAACCTCGAGGGCGTGCCGCTGGAGGTCGTCGGCCAGGCCATCAAGCGGATGCCGGCGAAGAAGTTCATCGCGATCTACGAGGAAGCCAAGGAGACGGTGTTCAAGCGCGAGAGTAAGCCGCGGGCGAAGGCCAAAGCCAGGCCCAAGGCCCGGCCGGTCAAGGCGCGGGCGAAACGGGCGACCGCCAAGTCTTGAGCATATCGTCCTTGATCTTCTTGAAATCCTT
>DASRJB010000710.1:0-3360 GCA_035649715.1 Pirellulaceae bacterium | reverse complement strand
CAGGCCGAACGTGCTGAGCTGGTTGAGCCGGAATTTCGTGACTTCCTTGGCCTGCGAGCCGACGAGCATCTTGGCCAGCATCTGTTTCCCGTAGCGGCCCTTCAGGCGGGCCGCGCCGGAGAGGACGATCCGCACGGCTTCCACGACGGCAGGCGAGCGGGAGGCGTCAGCCTCCCGATGACGCGGCCCTGGCGATTCAGAATCATCGGGAAGCTGACGCCTCCCGCTCGCCGGGCTCGCCCCGCCAGCCTGGTTCTTCGCCCGCACGAGGCAGTTGTCGCAGCTTCCGCACGCCTCGCGATTGGGGTCGCCGAAATAGTCGAGGATCTCCAGCTGACGGCAGGAATGCGCCTCGGCATAGGCGATCATCCGGTCGAGCTTGGCGTATTCGTCGGCCTTGTGCCGCTGCTGCTCGTCGAAGTCGATCCCCAGGTCGTCAAATTCCTTGTCCTTGATCAGCATGTGCACCGCGCGGCCGCGGAACGGCGGGACGTAGTCGAAAGCCTGGAGCTTCGACAGCTCCTTGAGCGCCTGGCTTATGGCGGCAGGGTCTAGCTCGGCCATGGAAGCGATTTTCCGGGGCGGAAAATAGACCCGTTCGAACCGCCGCCCGCCAACTTCCCGCTCGACCGCCTGCAGTACGCGGCGCTGCATCTTGGCCTGCTTCGGAAGCAGATCGACGAGCGACGGCAAGTCGCTGTCGATCCGCACGGCGGCCATGTTCTGCCGCGAATCGAGCCGCTCCAGCGCGCCGACGCCGGCCAGCAGCTTCTCGCAGGCGGCCACCCCTTCGCTGCGGATATTCAGGCCCAGCGTCTCGCGGATTTCGTCGAGCGTCAGCTCGATCGGGTCGTGGTCGATCTGGCGGAGGAAGTTGTAGACCTGTTCGACGATCTCCGGCTCGGGATAGGCGCTGTCGATGAAGAACTCCTGGATTCGCCGGTCGCGCTGCGAATAGAACAGCACGCACCGCGCGGGGTCGCCGTCGCGGCCGGCGCGGCCCGCCTCCTGGTAATAGGCCTCCAGCGTGCCCGGAATGTTGTAGTGCACCACGAACCGCAGGTCGGGCTTGTCGATGCCCATGCCAAAAGCGTTCGTGGCCACGATGATCGGCGTCTTGCCACTGCGGAAGTCGTCCTGCACGCGGCGGCGGACGTCGGGCTCCAGCCCCGCGTGATACAGGTCCGCCCGCCGGCCGCTGACGGCGCTCGCGATCGGCGCCAGCTCCTCGCACCGCTTCCGCGTCGCGCAGTAGATGATGCCCGCCCCGGGCGTCGTTTGCAAAAAGCCGGTCAGCGACCGCTCGTGGTCGATCTCGCTCAGCACCGGCTGCACCTCGAAGCTCAGGTTCGGCCGGGCGAAGCCGGTGATGAAGACTTGCGGCTCGCGGAGCCGCAATTGCTGGGCGACGTCGGCCTGCACGCCCTGCGTGGCGGTGGCGGTGAGGGCGATCGTCTGCGGATAGCCCAGCTTTTCGCGAAACCGGCCGAGCCGGGCGTAGTCGGGGCGGAAATCGTGGCCCCACTGGCTGATGCAGTGGGCCTCATCCACCGCGAGGAGCTGGAGTTTTGTCTCGCGGAGCTTTTCGAGAAACAGCGAGCTGCGGAGCCGCTCCGGGGCGATGTAAACCAGGTCGTAGCGGCCGGCGGCCATCTGGTCGATGCGCTGAAAGGCCTCGGCCGGGGCGAGCGAGCTGTTGATGTAGGTCGCCGCGATGCCCAGCCGCGTCAGGCCGTCCACCTGGTCCTTCATCAGGGCGATGAGCGGCGAGACGACGAGCGTCAGTCCCTCGCGGGCGACGGCGGGCAATTGATAGCAGAGGCTCTTGCCGCCGCCGGTCGGCATGATGCACAGGCAGTCACGCCCGGCCAGCACCGCCGCGATCACGTCCCGCTGGCCCGGGCGGAAAGCGGTGAGCTGGAAAGGCTGCAAGTGACGTTCAAGTGGCTCCGCGGACATGCCGCGATTGTAGCGGGAGCGTTTGGGTACCGTGGCCGTTCTTCAGCACCCTACGACGAAGTTCCGACGGCCGCCCGGCGGTCGTCCGCGGGCTGGCGATCCGCGTCCCGCGTCGAGAGCGGAAGCGTGACGGTGAAAGTCGAGCCTTGGCCAGGTTTGCTGCGGACGGCGATCGTGCCGCGGTGGGCCTCGACGATGGCCTTGCAGATGCTCAGGCCCAGGCCGGAGCCGCCGCTGACGCCGTCGCGAGCCCGGGCCCGGTCGGCCCGATAGAAGCGCTCGAAGATGAGCGGCAGGTGCTCGGCGTCGATGCCCTGGCCGCTGTCGGTGATCCGCAGGCGGACCTCCCGCCGCTCGTCGTCGCGAGACAATTCGACGTCGATTTTGCCTTGCCGGGAAGACCCGCTCGCAGGCTCCGCCGACTCGGGCGCTTCCTTGGCAGTGAACTTAATGGCGTTATCGAGCAGGTTGTTGACGACCTGCCGCAGGTGATGGCGGTTCCCCTCGACGGCGACGGGCGCGAGGCTCATCACCCGCAGCTCGATGCCGTGGAACTCGGCGACCGCCTCGAACATTTCACACGCGCCGGCCACGACCTGATCGAGCGCAACTGGCTCGGCGTCGGTTTGCAGCCGGTCGGCGTCGGTCTCGGCCAGGAGCAGGAGCTGGTTGACGAGCGTCTGGAGGGCGGTGCACTGCTCGATGACCACGCCCAACAGCTCGCGGTACTCGGCCTCCGTCCGCTTTCCGCTGAGAGCCACCTCGACGCTGCTGCGGATCGCGGCCAGCGGCGTCCGCAGGTCGTGGGCCGCGTTCGCCAGAAAGTCGTGCTCCTGCTTGAGGTAGCTGGAGATCCGGTCGAGCAGGGCGTTGATCGTGCGGGCCAGGCTGTCCAGCTCGTCCCCCGTGCCGCGGATCGGCATTCGCTGGCCCAGCTCGCCCGGCCGCAGCCGGGCCGTCGTGCGGATCATCTGCGCCAGCGGGCGGATCGTGCGATTGGTGAGTAAGTGGCCCGCGACGGGTGAGATCAGCAAGACGACAAAGCCGACCGCCAGCACCAGCCGGTCGATGCTTTGCATGTCGCGGGCCAGCGGCTTCTGCGAGCAGCCCACGCAGACGGCCGACGCCTCGGGCACCGGCAGCGGCAGCGGCAGGTACGACAGCCGCAAGTCGCGGACGCTGAAGGTCCGCAGGCGGCGCTGATCGGCGGTGAAGTCGGGCAGCTGGGGGGCCTGCTGGCTGTGCCAGGTCGGCCGCCCATCGGCGCCATAGAACTGCACGAACCACTGGTGAAAGTCGTGCCCCTGCGCCTTGCGGTCGAGTTCCTCCGTGAGCACCTGCCAATAGTCGGCCTCGTCGGTGTCGAAGTAAAGCTCGATCTCCTTGAGATCCTCGCGGAGC
>DASRJB010000709.1:0-5103 GCA_035649715.1 Pirellulaceae bacterium | reverse complement strand
GGTTCTTCGGTTCTTTGGTTCTTCGGTTCTTCGGTTCTTTGGTTCTTTGGTTCTTATGTATCTGCCCCTCATTTTATCGCTCCTCGCCTCGTCGCCCAGCGACGTAAAGCTGCCGACGGCGGCGGGCGCGGGCGAAGTGTTCGTCTGCGACTTCGAGGAGGCGACCGACCGCGACTACGACGGCTGGCCCGACCGCTGGGTCCGCTCGCGGGGCCGGGAGCTGCCGGAATTTCTGCGGATCGAGATCGTTCCCGACCCGGCCGCCGCCAATCGCTGCCTGCAAATCACCCTCGACGGCGGCGGCGCGATCGTCTCCAGCCCGCCGGTGGCCGTCAGCTCGCACTTCAGCTTTCTGCTCACCTGCCGCCTGAAGACCGCCGGCCTCAAGCACGACGCCGCCTGGCTGGCGCTCTCGCTGCTCGACGCCGAGGGGAACGTGCTCCAGTCGCATTCCAGCCCGCCATTGACCGCGGCCCCCGATTGGCAGGCGGTCCGAATCGGCCCGATCGCCGCCGTCAGCCCGCGAGCCGTGCGGGCCGTCATCGCGCTGCACTTGCAGCCGCTCGACCAGCGCGAAGACCTGACCGGGCGGGCCTGGTTCGACGACGTGCGCATCGTTCGCTTGCCGCGGATGCTCCTCTCGTCCAACCTGGCCGCGGGCATCTGCACCAGCCGCGATACGCCCGAGCTGGTCTGCGAAGTCTCCGGCATTCGCGTCCGCAATCCGCAAGTGCGGTTCGAGCTGTTCGACCAGGCCGGCCAGCGGCTGGCCCGACACGACCAGTCGCTGCTCTCGCCCGATGAAGTCGCTAAGGCGGCCGAAATGGGCCTGCCCGAATCGGGTTACGCCGGGCGGGCGCGCTGGCAGCCGCCGCTCTCGGCCTTCGGCTACTACAAGGTGCGGGCGTCGCTGGTCGAAGAGAACGGCGACGAAGTCCTGCTCGACCGCACGCAGTCGATCGCGATGGTCCGCCAGCTCCCGCCGCCGCTCCGCTCGGCCTTTGGCTGGACGCTGGAGGGCGCCGAGCAGCCCTACGCCTATGGTCCGCTGACCGCCCTGCTGGCCCAGTCGGGGTGCGGCTGGGCGAAGATGCCGGTCTGGTACGACGCCCGCGAAAACAAAGCGGCCGACCGCATCGCCTGGTTCGCCGAGCAGCTCAGCATTCAAGGCATCGAGCTCGTCGGCGTGCTCGATCAGCCGCCGGCCGACCTGCGGCAGGTCTTCCGCGAGCCGGGCCGCCTGCCCGTGGCCACCGTCTTCGCCGAGCCGGAGCTCTGGCAGCCGTCGGTCGCGCCGGTGATGACGCGGCTGTCGCTGAAGGTCCGCTACTGGCAGCTCGGCAACGACCAGGACGTGAGCTTCATCGGCTACCCGCAACTCGGCCCGAAGGTGGCCGACATCAAGCGGCGGCTGGAAGAATACACGCAGCAGATTCACCTCGGGCTGAACTGGCGCTGGATGTATGGCCCGCCGCCCGAGCAGCTCGCGGGCGGACCCTGGTCGTTCCTTTCGTATGGCGTCGATCCGCCGCTGACCGCCGAAGAAATCGGGGCCTATTTGCAGAAGCCGGCGGCCGCGCGGGCGGTCGCCCAGCGGCCGCGGTCCGCGCTGCCGACGAGCACCGGCCCCCAGACCGCCCGCTCGGTGCGGCCGACGTTTGGCCCGCGCCGCGAGTGGAGCGGGCCGCAGCGGTGGATGCTGCTCTCGCCGCTGCCCAAAGGCGAATATCCCGCCGAAGTTCGCGTCCGCGATCTGGTGCTGCGAATGCTGGCGGCCAAAATGCACCGCGCCGACGCCGTGTTCGTACCGCAGCCGTTCAGCGACGAGGAAGGCGTGATGAACGCCGACGGCTCGCCGGGCGAGCTGCTGGTGCCGTTCCGCACGACGGCCATGTTGGTCGGCGGCGCGGAGTATCTGGGGGCGATCCAAATGCCGGGCGGCAACGCCGGGCACTTGTTCGCCCAGGATGGCCGGGCCGTGATGGCGATCTGGAGCCACCGCGAGACGACTGAGAGGGTGGCCATCGGCGACGAGATCGAGCAGCTCGACGTTTACGGCCGCGGCGTTAAGCCGCCCCACAGCGAGCAGGACGGACAGTCCCTCGTGGAGCTGAAGATTGGGCCGATGCCGACGTTCGTGATCGGCCTGCGCGAGGCGGTGGCCCGCTTTCAGGCCGCGGCCGAGTTCGAATCGACGCAGCTGGCCAGCGTCGCCGGCCGCGAGCAGACGCTCTACCTGCGCCTGGCCAACACGCTCCATCAGCCAATCAGCGGCGAGCTGACCCTGCACGCGCCCAAGAGCTGGGGCATCGACACGCGGGCCACGCGGTTCCGCATCGGCGAGGGCGAGACACTGCGACTGCCGCTGCCGGTCACGCTGGCCGCCGACGCCAACAGCGGCCCGCAGCCCGTGCGGCTGGATTTTGAATTGTCAGGCCAAGGCGGCAGCTCCCGCTTCAGCGTCTATCGCACGCTGCAGCTGGGCCTCGACGACGTGCAGGTCGAGCTGACCACGCGCCTGCGGGCCAAGGATGGGGCGCTCGTCGCCGAGTTGCACCTGGCGAACCAGGCGGATTTCCCGCTGAGCTTTCGCTGCGTACTCTTCGCGCCGGGCCGCCGCCGCGAGACGCGGCAGGTGATCGACCTCGGCCGCGAGCGGACCACGCTGACTTACGTCCTGCCGCGGGGCGAGGAGCTGATCGGTAAAAAGCTGTGGCTCCAGGCCGAAGAAATCGGCGGCTCGCGGGTGCTCAACCACACGCTGACCGCGGAGCGGTAGCGGAAATCGGTCGGTCGGTGATCGGTCAGTCGCTAGGTCGGTGCTATACCGACTCACCGACCACCGACTAACCGACTGACCGGCCGCCGTGTTATCGTGGCAAAATCCCACGCGGAGTTGCCAATAATGAGCGTTCGGTTTTGGGTTCTGATGCTACTGCTGCTTGGCGCGCTGCCGGCAAATGCCCAGGAAGAGGCGGACGAAGAGAATCCCTACAGGCCCGGTTTGGTCGCAACCTATTCTGCCGCCGGGCTGGCGGCAACGCGGCTGGATGAAACCGTCGCCTTCGACTGGCAAGACGCCGCGCCCGATCCCAGGCTGCCGGCCGGTGAGTTCTCGGCAATTTGGCGCGGGCGACTGTGGGCCCAAGCGGACGGCAAGTACCAGCTGCTTTGCTTTGCCCAGGGCAGCGTCGAGGTGAAGCTGGCGGGCAAAACCGTGCTGACGGGGCAGGCCGAGTCGCCGCAGTGGCTCAGCTCGCAGCCGCTGGAGTTGACGTTCGACCGGCACGAACTGGAGATCACGTATCGCCGCTCGGGCCCGCGCGGGCAACTCGCCCTGTTCTGGACCGGACCGGAATTCCGCCTGGAACCGATCGCGGCGCGGTTTCTCGCGCACAACAAGGAGCGGAGCCCCTCGTCGGAATTCGAGCGCGGCCGGCAGCTAGCGGCGGCGCTCCGCTGCGCCGCCTGCCACCGGGATCAGTCGGCCAGCGTCACGCCCGCACCGGCGCTTGATCGGCTCAGCGGAAACGTCCATGAAGCGTGGCTCGTCGATTGGCTTAGCAATCATGCCGCCGGCTCCTCGCCGCGGCGCATGCCCGACCTGGGCCTGACGCGCGACGAAGCGGCGGCTGTTGCGGCGTGGCTGCTGCGCGAGCCGGCGACGAAGGTGGAAGTGAAACTGCCCGCCGATCGGCCGGCGAAAGCGAAGTCCAAGAACGGGAAGAAAAAGGGCGAAGAGGAGCCGCCCAAGCCCACGGCTGGAGAGGGTCAGCGGCTCTTGCTGACCCGCGGCTGCCTGGCTTGTCACCAGCTGGGCGAACTGGGCGAGAGCGGCCTGTTTGGCGGCGGCGACCTGACGAAGCTGGCGGAAAAGCGGCCGGCCGACTTTCTGATTCACTGGCTGAGTGATCCCGCGGCGATCAACCGCTCGCACCGAATGCCGCAGTTCACGTTCACGCCAGACGAGCTGAAGTCGCTCGACCTGTGGTGGCAGGAGCAAGGCGCAAAGCCCGCCGCTGGTTCCGCCGGGCGAGCGGGCGAGGCCGAGCGGCTCGTGACTTCGCTGCGCTGTGCGAACTGCCACGTCCTGAAGCGTAATGACGCCGGCCTGGCGGCAGCCTCACTGGCTCCGCTGACGGCCAAGAGCAATTGGTCGAGCTCCTGTGCCACAAATGCCGACCGGGCGAAAGGCCGGCCCGGCTATCGGCTCGCCGACGAAGACCGCGCCGCGCTCGTAGTCTACTACTCGCAGCCGCGACCGGGGACAAAGCTCTCACCGCAAGCTCGCGGGCGGGATTTGCTGGTGCAGCTCAACTGCCTGGCCTGCCATCAGCGCGAAGGCATCGAGCGTAATGTAGCAGGCACTCTCCGTGTGCCGTCGCGCGCGAATGAGCCCATTTCGAAGAATGACGGCACAGGGAGTGTGCCTGCTGCTTTGCAAGACAGACTTGTTGCCGTCGCGGAAAATCACGCTGCCCTAGCGCCGCTAGTCCCTGCGATGACGCCGCCGGCGCTCAATGGCGTGGGCGACAAGCTGCTCGATGCGGCCCTGGCCGATTCGATCCGCCGCCAGGGTCCGCCGCACCGGCCCTACCTGCTCGTGCAAATGCCGAAGTTTGCGCTGAGCGATGCCCAGCTCGCCGACTTGACGGCCTATTTCACCGCCACCGACCGCGTGCCCGAAAGTAGCCCTCACGCTCCGCGTGAGGCAAGCGTCTCGCGGAGCGAGACGGCTACTATCGCGGCTTTGACAGCCGCCGGCCCGCGGCTGGTTACCTCCGACGGCCTGTCCTGCACGAGCTGCCACCAGATCGGCTCGGTCCCGCCGGCCAAGGCGCCACTGAACGCCCGCGGGCCGGACATCTCGATGCTCGAAAAGCGCATCCGCCGCGAGTGGTACGACCGCTGGTGCGACAACCCCGCGCGGATCGTCCCGCGGATGGAAATGCCCGCGGTGAAGATTCCCGTCCGCGGCGTTCTGAACGAAAAAGTTTCCGACCAGCTCGCCGCCGTCTGGCACATCCTCAACACCCCAGGCTTCGAGCCCCCAGAGCCCAACCCCGTCCGCGTGTTGCGGCAAAGCGGCTTGCCGGGCGAGAT
>DASRJB010000708.1:0-2446 GCA_035649715.1 Pirellulaceae bacterium | reverse complement strand
GCGGCAGCTCGGCGACCGGCCGCCGCGGCGCGTTGCCGGCGTTGTTCACCAGCACGTCGATCCGGCCGAATTCGGCCGCGGTGTCTTGCACGAACGAAGTCAATGCCTGTGGATCTGCCACATCGACCGCCCGCGAAAGTCGCCGTCGGCCCTCCTGTGGCAATTCAGCCGACGACGAGCGCCGCGAGCAGCTGACGACGTGGTAACCCGCGGCGAAAAACCGCTCGCCGATCGCCGCGCCGATCCCCGACGAGCCGCCGGTGACAACGCAGACTTTCGCGGCGGATGACATGCTTGGAAGCCAGCCGTAAGATCAACTGAGAGGGGCTGCCCCGTTGTAGGCCCCATTCCCGTTCAGCGTCAAGCGATGCGGCTCACCCGCGAAATCCGCTTCAGCCTCGCTCCGCTGCCTGCCGGCGGCGAGGACCCCGCCGCGCAAAACGGCTGGGGCGGCTGGTGGACCGACCGGCTGCTCGCGCCGCACTTGCGGTTTCAGGTCACTGTGACCGGCCGGCCCGACGCCGACACCGGGATGCTCTGCAACGTCAAGCGGCTCGACGCCGTCTTTCAGCAGCAGTGCATTCCCAAGCTGCGCACGGCGCTGGCCGCCGGCGGCTTGACCGCCGAGGCCGCCCTGCTGCTGGCCTGGGAAGCGCTCGCCCGGATCAATCTCACGCCCTGCCGCCCCGCGGCCCTGCGGCTGCACGTTACGCCCACGCTCTCGCTATCCATCTCGGCCGAGGAGGAAAACGTCATGCGCGTCACCCAGCAGTTCGAGTTCTCGGCCGCCCACCGGCTGCACAGCTCCAAGCTCAGCAGCGAGCAAAACCTCGAGGTCTTTGGCAAGTGCAACAACCCGCACGGCCACGGGCACAACTACGTCGTGGAGGTCACCGTCGAAGGCAGCCCCGAGCCGGTTTCCGGCGAAGTCGTCTCGATCCTGCAACTGCAGCGGACGGTCAAGAGCCGCGTGATCCAGCCGCTGGATCACAAGAACCTCGACGTGGAGATCGAGTTCTTCCGCGGCGTGTGCTCGACGGTCGAGAACATCGCCACCTACATCTTCGGCCAGCTGGACGGCCAATTCGCCCCCGCCCAGCTCGAAGCGATTCGCGTCTACGAAACGCCCAAGACCTGGGCCGAAGTCCGCCGCAGCGACTGAAGCCTCTAACAATCTGCAATCGGAAATCATGTCCTACTTTCTCACCCGCCCCGAGTGCTCCCACCACGAAATTTTCTCCGGCGTGCACATCTTCACAGCCGCCGGCGACCGGATGATGATCTCGGTCGTGGAGCTCGCGCCGCGCTCGGAGGTCAAGCCGCACAGCCATCCGCACGAGCAGATGGGCCTCTTGCTGGAAGGCGAATTGACATTCACGATCGGCGGCCAGACGCAGACGCTGAAACCGGGCCAGATGTGGCGGATTCCCGGCGGCGTCGTGCACGGCTGCGTCGCGGGAGACCAGCCCGCCAAGGCGATCGACGTGTTTCACCCGGTGCGGGAGGACTATCGCTAAGGCGATCACTTGATCGTGAACGCCGTGTAGGGCAAGTCCTGGCGATTGTACACCTGCGAACCGACCACTTTCGGGACCTCCCACACCGGCTGCTTTTGATACGAAGCCGCCAGGGGGAGGCTGTTCATGCGGGCCAGCCCGTAGTGCCAGGCCGCCTTGCCGTCGGCCACGCGGGCTTCGAGCAGCAGGAAGGCCTCGGGATCGGTCGCTTCGACCAGCGCGAAGACCGCGCCGTCGAGCACGTCGGGATCGCCCGCTTCGTAACGGAACGCGGGCTGAGACAGCAGCCGCAGCTCGCGCTTCTCTTCCTCCCGCGTGGTCTTCTCGGCGGCGAAGCCCGCGCCCAGGTCGCGCATTTGCCGCAAGCGGCGCACGGGCGTATCGGCCGGCGGCGGGGCAGCGGGCAACGGCTTCAGCTCGATCCCGGCGGATTTTGGCTCCCAGACCTTTGGCCCGGCAGCGGCGATGCGGTCCAGCGACAGCGAGCACCACTCGTGATGCTCGTGCACGATGCCCTTGACGTCGGTCCATTCATACATCGAGAGCACGGCCGCGGGCCGGCCGCGGTCGGTCCACAGAAACAATTCGCCGTGGGCCTTGTTGCCGCCGAGCGGATTGGTCCAGCGGAGCAGCGATTCGGGGCGAAGCTTGAGCTGCCGCGGCTCCTCGCCCGCGGTCTTGAGCTCGTACAGGGCCGCCGTCGCCTGGGCATGGGCTTGATAGCGCTTCGTGGCCTCCGCTTCCTGCTCATCGTCTTGAGCCGAGGCGAAGCCGGGGCTGAGCGGCAGGAGTGCGGCGAGAAGGATGAACTTGCGGCACGCGAGCATGGCAGCCTCCAGTTAAGACAGAATGTCTTAAGCCCAAGCATAGGCTCCCGTCCTAACCGGCACAAGCGGCGTCCTGCGTTTAACCCGGAGCCAGTGGCGACG
>DASRJB010000707.1:0-2070 GCA_035649715.1 Pirellulaceae bacterium | reverse complement strand
CTTGGTCGGTAATTGCGACGGCCTGACGGGCCGCAACCTGACGGACCGTTTTCGCCGCGATTTCGTCACGCAGTTTGGCGATAGCGGATTCCAATGGCATAGAACCGAGGTCGCCTTCCAGGCGGTCGCGGACGGCGACCGTGCCAGCTTCGCGGTCCCGCTCGCCGACGACGAACATATAGGGTATGAGCTGCACCTGGGCGTCGCGGACTTTGGCGTTGAGCTTCGCGCCGCGGTAATCGCCGCTGACACGGAGACCGGCGTCCATAAGCTGCTTTTCGACCTCGCGGCCGTAGGCGTCGGACTTCTCGCTCACCGTGAGTACGCGGACTTGCTCGGCCGCGAGCCACAGCGGGAACGCACCGGCGAAATGCTCGATCAGCACGCCGACGAACCGCTCCAGCGAGCCGAGCGGGGCGCGGTGGATCATGGCGGGCTGGTGCGGCTGGTTGTCGGCGCCGATGTATTCCAGGCCGAAACGATCCTTGCTCGGCAGGTTGTAGTCGAGCTGCACCGTGCCGAGCTGCCACTCGCGGCCGATGCAATCGGTGACTACAAAGTCGGCTTTGGGGCCGTAGAAGGCCGCTTCGCCCGGCTCTGGCGTGTAGTCGATCTTCAGCCGGGAGCAGACGTCTTCGAGCGAGTTTTGGGCCCGCTCCCAGACTTCGGCGCCGCCGACATACTTGTCGCTCGCCGGGTCGCGGAACCCCAGCCGCACGCGGTAGTTCTCCAGGCCCAGGCAAGTCAGCACGAACTGCGTCATCTCGATGCAGCCGCTGAACTCGGCGGGGACCTGGTCTTCCATGCAGAAGAGGTGGGCGTCGTCCTGAGTGAAGCCGCGGACGCGGGTCATGCCGTTGAGCTGGCCGGTTTTTTCAAACCGATAGACCGAGCCGAACTCGGCCAGCCGCAGGGGCAGCTCGCGGTAGCTGCGGCGTTCGGCCTGGTAGATCTGAATGTGGTGCGGGCAGTTCATCGGCTTGAGCAGGTAGGCCTCCTGCTCGTTGAACCAGTCGGTGATGGCCTTCTTCTTCTCCGATGCGGTCTTCGCTGTATTTCCAGAAGCACCGCCGAAGCCGGGGAACGAATTGGGGACGAGCGTGTTGTCGTTCTTCTGGACCGCCTCCTCGAACATGCCGACAAAGCGCTCGTCGCTGACCTTCGACTGGAACAGCAAGTAGAAGAGCTGCTGCACGCTCTGCATGAACGGATCGAGATAGAACGGCGGGAACTGGCTCTCCATGTAATACGGAAAGTGGCCGCTGGTCTGGTACATCTGGATGCGGCCGATGTGCGGCGTATAGACCGGCAGGTAGTCGCGGCGGGCCAGCTCCTGCTTGATGAAGTCCTCGAGCTGCGAGCGGATCATCGCTCCCTTGGGCAGCCACAAGCACAGCCCCGGGCCGACGTCGTTGCTGATCGTGAAGAGCTGCAGCTGCTTGCCCAGCACCCGGTGGTCGCGGCGCTTGGCCTCGTCGATCTTCTTGAGGTGCTCCTCCAGCTCTTGCGGCGTGAAGAACGCGGTGGCATAGAGCCGCTGCAGCTGGGCGTTGTTGGCGTCGCCCTTCCAATACGCTCCGGCGATCGAGAGGAGCTTGAATGCCCCGATCACTTTCGGGCTGGGCACGTGCGGACCGCGGCAGAGGTCTAGAAACTCGCCCTGGCGGTAGAACGACATCGAGGCGTGGTCGGCCAGGCCCGTGTTGATGTGCTCGACCTTGTACTTCTGCTCGAGCCCCGCGCAAATCTCCAAGGCTTTCGCCCGCGGCGTCTCGATCCGCTCAAAGGGCTCGCCCAAGTCGATTATCTTCTGCATCTCGGCTTCGATGGCCGGGAAATCTTCCTCGCGGACCGGATCGGGCGACTGGATGTCGTAATAGAAGCCGCCTTCCACGGTCGGCCCGAACGCGAGCTGCACGCCTTTCTTCAGCCGCATCACCGCCCGGGCCATGACGTGGGCTGCGGAGTGCCGCATCACGCCGAGCGCCTCGGGATCTTTCATCGTGAAGATGCGGAGCCTGGCTTCGCCGTCCGCCGGCAGCTGGTAATCGAGGCCGACGACCTTGCCAT
>DASRJB010000706.1:0-2937 GCA_035649715.1 Pirellulaceae bacterium | reverse complement strand
TGCCGGGGCAAACGTGACCTGCGCGGAGGTCTGGCTGACGAAGCTGGAGACGTACCTCGAAGCGCACAAGCTCGACGACGTCCGGTACTGGCTCGAGAAGACGCGGCTGACGCTGAGCGTGGCCAGCTTTCAGGGCGGCCTTTTGGCGAGCCAGGGCGAGGCGAGGCGCGAGGCGTGGGAGCTGTTCCGCGGCCGGCTCGATCTGTGCCGCGAGCTGTCGATCGGCACAATCGTGGTGGCCTGCGACGTGCCGGGCCCGCTCTCGCAGCAGACGATCGAGCGGGTGCAAGCTTCACTCGTTCAAGTCGCGCAGGAAGCGGGACAGCGCGGCCTCAAAGCGGCGCTCGAATTTCAAGCCAATAGCAGCTTCGGCAACAACCTGCAAACGGCTGCCGCCCTGGTGGCCGATGTCGGCAGCCCGCACTTGGGCCTCTGCCTCGACGCCTTTCACTGGCACGTCGGGCCGAGCAAGACCGAGGACCTCGGCTACCTCACTGCCGCGAACCTGTTTCACGTCCAGCTCTGCGACCTGGCCGACACGCCCCGCGAGCTGGCCAAGGACAGCCATCGCATTCTTCCCGGCGAGGGCGACATCCACCTCGCCCCGCTGCTCGAACGCCTCCGGCAAATCGACTACCGCGGCTGCGTTTCGATCGAGCTGATGAACCCGCAGCTCTGGCAGGTTCCCGCCCTGCAACTCGCCGACGCCGCGATGGCTTCGCTGCGGCGACTGCTACCGTAGAGCAAGCGTCCTCGCTTGCTCATGGCTCCGGCGGTTTGACCGATGCACAAGCGAGGACGCTTATGCTACGGCTTGTCCACTGCGAGCAACTGCGCCAGGGCGTCGGCGAGGCTGTGCAGCGCGGCTTTGTCGGGCAGCGTCACGGTGAGGCGTTGCTTGCCACCCTCGTCTTCCTGCACGCACTCGGCCAGGCGGTTGCGAAGTTCTGCGGCGAGCGGCGGCTGGGCGACCTGCGGCGATTGGCTGGCGACCAGCTCGCCGAGGAACTTGAAGGCCGCGCCGAGCAATTCGCCGCCGGCGGCCGAGACCCGTTCGCGGCGCTCACTCGCTTCGCGCGAATCGCCCTCGGCCTGTTGCTTCGCCGTTTCGTCGAGCGGGGCAATCGGCTTGGCGCCGAGCAGAATTTCCAGTCGGCCCTTCAGCTCGTCCATGCCGCTGACCATCTCGACCGTGTCGGCATCGGCGTCGGGATCGAGCGCGGCCAGCGCTAGTTCTTTCTTGGCAGAGAGCGTCGTGAGCAGGTTCTCCTCGAGCGTGCCCTCGGTCACCAGCACATAGACCTGCACCGGCTGCGTCTGGCCCATGCGGTGGGCCCGGCCGATCCGCTGTTCCAGCACCGCCGGGTTCCAGGGCAGATCGACGTTGATCACCGTGTTCGCAGCCTGCAGGTTCAGCCCCGTGGAGCCGGCGTTGGTCGTGAGGAACAGCTTGCAATCGGCGTTGTTCTGGAATTCGTGGACGAGCTCCGGCCGCTTCTTCTGCGGCACCGAGCCGTCCAGCCGCACGAACGTTAGCCTCCGTTTGGCCAGCAGCGGCTGGATCAGGTCGAGCATCGTCGCCCACTCCGAGAAGAGGACGACCTTGCGGCCTGCTTCGTCGAACAGCTCGTCGAACAACTCGGCCAGGTGGTCGAGCTTGCTGGAATGTCCCGGCGGCTCCTTGTTGACCAGGAACGTGCTATTGGCCGACATGCGGCACATCAGGAGGGCGATCCGCAGCCGCAAGAGATCCATCTCGGTGAGGAACCGCTTGCGGACGGTGGCCGCGACGATTTGCATATGCGCGCGGTGCAGCTCGAGCTGCTCGTCGGTCGGCGTGATGCGGACGATCTCGGTCGAGCGCGGCGGCAGCTCCAGCTTCACCGAGTCGCGCGTCCGCCGCAGCAGGACCGGCCGCAGGTTCTCGCGCAGGGCTTCCAGGTTCTTGTAGCCCAGCACCTTGCCCTTCTCATCGACGATGCGGTGCTGGTTGAAGAAGCGGAAGCCGGGGCCGAGCCGCCGCTGGTCGATGAACTGCACGACGGAGTAGAGGTCTTCCAGGCGGTTCTCCAGCGGCGTGCCCGAGAGCACGAGCGCGAACGGCGAGCGGAGGCCCTTGATCACGCGAGCCGTCTTCGACTCCCAGTTTTTGATCCGCTGCCCCTCGTCCAGGATGATCAGGTCCCACTTCACCTGCTCGATGTCGAGGATGTCGCGGAGCACCTGCTCGTAATTGCAGACCGTGAAGAAGCAGTCGCGGGCATATTGCTCGCGGCGGTGGGCGCTCGCGCCCGCGACGAGCTGCACGTCGCGATCGCAGAAGCGGTGGATTTCGCTCTTCCACTGTGCCTTGACCGTGGCGGGGCAGACGATCAGCACTTTGCGGATGCCGGCTTCGCGGGCCAGCAGCTCGGCCAGGCCGACGCCTTGGATCGTCTTGCCCAGGCCCATATCGTCGGCCAGGATCACCCGCCCGGCTGATGCGGCGAAGGCGACTCCATCGAGCTGATACGGCAAGAGCGGCACTTTCAAGAGCGATGTGCGGAGCGGGTGTTTGGCGGGGCCCCGGCGGATTTCGGCCATTTGCTCCTGCAACCGGTCGCGGACCAGCCGCTGCTGGATGAACTCCTCGGCGTCGGGATAGACGTGAAACTCCTGGCCGAGCTGATCCAGCTTCTTCAGCCGCTTCAGCAGCAGCTGCACGTTGTCGATCGGCTTATCCAGCAGCGGCTTGACGACGTCGGCGACTTCGCCCTTCATTCGCTCCGGCGCGGCCAGCCGCAAAGTCACGTCCCGGTCGTAGTTCAGGTGGACGGCGATTCGCTTGCGGCGGTAGGGCTTCTTCAAGTCGGCCGCGTCGAACCGGCGTTTTGCCCGGCCCTGCACGTGGAGGATGTGCTTGCAGGTGCCCAGTGTGTTGCTGCGAAAGTCGGGACA
>DASRJB010000705.1:0-5520 GCA_035649715.1 Pirellulaceae bacterium | reverse complement strand
GCGCGGCGGGAGCTGGAAGGACCCGGCGAATTTCCTGACCAGCGATTCGCGGCTCGAAGCGCCTGCCGGGGCGAGCGATGACGCGTTCGGCCTGCGCTGCGTGCTCGCTTTGGTTCAAGATGCGCCGGAGAGCAGGCCGGCCGAGTTTCGGCCAACGGCCCAAGAAAAATTCGTTCCGGCCAGCTCCAAGCTGGAAATGCTCTGGAACGAGGGCGAGTTCACCGAAGGGCCGGCCCTGGCGCCCGATGGCTCGATCTTCTTCTCCGACATCGGCAACGCCATCTATCGCTACGATCCCAAGGCGGGCAAGACCGCCGTCTTCCGCCAGCCGAGCGGCCGCAGCAACGGCCTGAAATTCGACCAGCAGGGCCGGCTGATCGCCTGCGAAGGGGCCAACACCGGCGGCAACCGGCGGATTTCGATCACCACCGGCATCGACGGCGCGAAAGACGGCCAGGTCAAGACGCTGACCGAGCGGGTGGACGGCAAGCGGTTCAACAGCCCCAATGACCTGGCGATCGACGGCCAGGGGCGCGTCTATTTCACCGATCCGCGCTATGTCGGCGATGAGCCCCGGGAGCTCGATTTCGAGGCGGTGTTTCTCGTTTCTACCGGCGGCGAGGCGAAGGTCGCGACACGCGAGGTCAGCAAGCCCAACGGGGTTCTCGTTTCACCGGACGGCAAGACGGTCTATGTCTCGGACAACAATCCCGACGGCGCGCGGCAGCTGGTGGCGTTCGAGGTGCAGCAGCCGGGCGGCGGACTGGCCACCAAGCGGCTGCTGTGGGATTTCGGCGCAGGCCGGGGCATCGACGGCATGACGCTCGACACGGCGGGCAACATCTATGCGACCGCCGGCACGGGCGACAAAGCGGGCGTCTACGTCTTTGCCCCGGACGGCAAGAACCTGGCCCTCGTCCCGACGCCCGGCGACCCCACCAACTGCTGCTTTGGCGGCTGGTCCGATTCGGGGATGCTGTACGTCACCTGTGCCAACAGCAAGTCCGCCGGCACGAAGTACGGCCTCTACCGGATCAAGCTCAACGCGACGGGCTATGCCGTGGTGAAGCCGAAGTAAGGTGGGACTAGCGAGTCCGCGAGCGCAGGCCCACCGGGCCGCGGGCCAGCTCAGAAACGGTGCCGGCGGCCGCAGCGGCCTTGTCCCACCCTACTGTTCGCCATGCTGGAATATGAGCCGGCTGGATCAGGAAATCGAGCGGCTGCTGGCGATGCTCGCGCAAGCGGGCGTGCGCCCGACCTGGCACTGGATCGCGCTGGTAGAAGCCGCCGACGTGCAGTACGCAGGCAGCGCCGGGCAAACCCTGCGGATTCCCCGGCAGGCGCTGCGCCGGCAGGGCGTCTATTCCTCGCGGTTCGACGAACACTTGCGGGCCGGCTATTCGTGGATCAACTTTTCCGCCGCAGGCATCGCCGAGGGAGCATTGGTCGTGGTGGTCGAAATTCCGCGCACGGCCAGCGGTGCACCGATCGATCGGGTGTCGGTCAACCTCTCAGGCTCAGCGCGAAATCGCGTCGAGTTGTTCGATGCCAGGCTGGATGCTGCCGCGGTAGACGGCATCGTGCGGGCGTGCGCCGAATTGCGGGCCGGCAAGATCGATCCAACAGCGCTCGGTCAGCGGCTGGTGCAGTTGACTTCCGCGCCCGGGACGCCGGCCTGGGTTTATCGCGACGCAGCCGAGTGGCGCCGGCAGCTGGAAGCGGCCTGGCAATGGGCCCAAAGCGGCGACGAGCGCGGCCTGGGCCGGGCCGAGGGCATTGCGATCGCCCTGCGGGGATGGGCAGAGAGCCTCACGCCGCCCGCCGCCAAATCCGCGGATGAGCCTGCGGAGTAGCGTCGATACGCTGCGTGCGCGGCCGGTGGTAATCGAACTGTTCGTCCCAGGCGCGGTCGAGCGTTTCGAGGGCGGCTTCGATCGAAACGGCCTGCCAACGGGCAGGCGAGCGGGAGGCGTCAGACTCCCGATGGCCCTGAGTCTCCCGCGAGCGTCGAGCGGTGAGGTGCGCGGCAATATCGCGAGGCTCACGCCTCCCGCTCGCCGGAACTTGGGCCAGCCCCAGCCGGGCGAGCTTGGCCAGCGCGTCGCCGATCTCGAAATCGGCGTCGATGCCGCACCGCTCGCGCAGCCATGCTTCGGCAGCCACGTCGATTTGCGGCGCGCTTGCGCCCGCCAGGCCGCCGCGCCAGAGCAGCCACCAGGCGAGCACGATCTCGCGGAACTCCTGCTCCTCGGCCTCGGCGAGCAGGTGATAGATCACGCCCGCGTTGTTGTCGAGATTCTGGAAATACAGATGCCGCGTCAGGCTGAGCTGGTGCTTCTCGCGCGTCCGCAGGTAGCTGTAGAACGACCGCACGCCGTAGCCGATCGCCCCGCCGATCAGTCCCAGGAAGGCGAGCATGCCATAGATGCCGGCAAACGCGACCGCCGCCGCGCCCTTGAGCAGCTTGAACAGCGTCAGGCCGATCCCCGACAGCGTCGGCAGCGCGATCTGCGCCTGCTCCAGCCAGCCGATCTTGATGCTCGCTCCGGGCAGCAGCGTCTCGACGTCCTGCTCCGGAATGTTCTTGAACAGCTTGAGTACGACTTCGCGCGTGCCCTGCGGCTCGGTCAGCGGCGTTCGCTGCGCCAGCCGATAGATGATCGCCAGCCGGCGGTGGATTGGGACTTGCTCGGCGCGGGCCCGCCACAACGTGCGCCACGAGCGCACTGAATGGGTCTGCTCGCCGCGGCCGCGGACGTAAATCTCCAGCCGCTCGAAGAGCTTCAAATCGAGGTGCAGGTTCGGCCCGGCGGTATTCGGCGCGCGGATGGCCTGCTCCAGGTCCTCGCGCGACAGGCGGCGGTAGTTGGCCCGCATCAAGAGCGAATCGAAGCGGTCGAAGAGCCGCCGGCAGCGGGCGGCCAGCTCGTGCTTCTCCAGGGGGAACTGCTCGGCCGCGTCGTCGTCGGGATCGAACGGGGCGTAGGCCGCCTTCAGCTCCTCCAGCCGCGAGCGGTAGTCGTGGTGGATCGTCGCTTGCAGCAGCTGGCAGAGCTGCCGGAACTGCTCGCGCTCAAAGATCGTCACTGCCGGCTCGTTGGCCAGCTTCTCGACCAGGTCCGCGGGGCGCAAGGGGATATAGTGCTCACGCAGCGGCGCGGCAGACCGCGATTCCGGCTCGTGCTCCCCTGCCCTGTTCATGCTGGTCTGCTAGCGCTTGCCGGCCTTGCGCAAAATCGCGCCTCAAGGCAAAATGACGCAGTGTTTGGTGTTAGGTGTATCGGGTTTGGTATCTGGTGATATCGGTTGGCGCTTCTCCCCGAACACAAAACACCAAACACTAAACATTGAATCCCATGCCATCACTGCCAGCACCCAAGGCCGTCGTCTTCGACCTCGACGGCCTGATGTTCAACACCGAAGAGCTCTATCAGCTCGTGGGGGCCGAATTGCTCCGCCGCCGCGGCTGCGAGTTCACGCAGGAGCTGCTCGATCAGATGATGGGCCGGCCCAGCGCGGTCGCGCTGCAGATCATGATCGACACGCACTCTCTGAAGGCGAGCGTGCAAGAGCTGCTATCCGAAACCGACGAGATCTTTCCGGGAATTCTCCGCGAGCGACTCGCGCCGATGCCGGGCTTGCTCGAACTGCTGGCGGCACTTGAGTCGCGGCAGATTCCCAAGGCCATCGCCACCAGCAGCCGGCGGTCGTTCGTGGATCGCGTGCTGGGCCAATTCGGCTTTTTGCCGCGGTTTTCGCCGATCCTGACGTCCGAGGACATCACGCACGGCAAGCCCCACCCGGAAATCTACCTGCTGGCCGCCCGCCGGCTGGGCATCGAGACCCGCGAAATGATGGTCCTGGAAGACAGCCAGAACGGCTGCCGGGCCGCTATTGCCGCCGGCGCGGTCACCGTCGCCGTCCCCGGCTCGCACAGCGCCCGGCACGACTTCAGCGGGGCGGCCTTCATCGCTGCTTCCTTGGCGGACCCGCAAATCTATGAACGCCTCGGTCTGACCTCGACCTGACGCCATGGCCGATTTGCCGTGCAGCTTGTATCGCCTTTGCAAAAGTGTACAATGGATGCCGGACGAACGCTGGCGAGCCGCGGCGGCAGGAATCCTTCGCCACGCATTGGCGTGCATAGAATTCCTTAGCGTGCATAATCTGCATAAGGATATGCAGCATGATTTGGACGTAAACTGTTATTGCAGAAAGACTTGAGGAGCAGACGGCACCGAAAACAATTTACCCGCATATGCAGAATAAGCATCCGGCGAACCACCCGCCTTTGGGGTCTGTCCATTCGACCCAACTGCCGATTCGACCCGATGAGTATGTTGAAAGGGAAATGACTGCCCAGTTTTGAAGATCGCCCAACGATGTCCTCGCGTCCCCCAGCCCCCAGCCCCCAGCCCCCCGCCCCGCCCGCCGGCGAGCAGCTCAAGCCGTTCCGCATTCAGTTGGCGGAGCGGATCAATCGGCTGCCGCAGTATGTGCTGGCAAGGGTAAATAGCCTGCTGCACCAGAAGCGGCAGAATGGGCAGGATGTGATCGACCTGGGGATGGGCAATCCCAGCGAGCCGCCCCACGAGCTGGTGATCGAGAAGCTGGCTGAAGCGGCCCGCGACCCCAACAACCACGGCTACAGCAAAGCCAACGGCATCTTGAACCTCCGCCGCGAGGTCGCCGGCAAATACTTGAAGAAATACGGTGTGCGGCTGGACCCCGACAGCGAAGTGATCGTCACGATCGGCTCCAAGGAAGGGTTCAGCCACATGTGCCTGGCGGCGATGGGGGCCGGCGAGACGGCGATCATCCCCGCGCCGTATTTCCCCGCCCACATGTACGCGATCGTGATGGCGTCCGGCAACGTGATCACGCTCGACGTTTCCGACAGCGAGCAATTCCTGTCGAACGTCGCCCTGATGTGCCAGCACATGACGCCGCGGCCCAAGCTGTTGGTCGTCAATTATCCCCACAATCCGTCGAGCAAGACCATCGAGCCGGAGTTCTTTGTCGAGGTCGTGAAGCTCGCCCGCCGCTATGGCTTCATGGTCATCAGCGATTTTGCCTATGCCGACGTAGCCTTCGACGGCTATCAGCCGCCGAGCTTCCTGGCCGCACCGGGCGCCAAAGACGTGGGCGTCGAGTTCACCACGATGAGCAAGGGCTACAACATGGCCGGCTGGCGCGTCGGCTATTGCTGCGGCAACGCCGAGATGGTGCGGGCCCTGGGCATCATCAAGGGCTACTACGACTACGGCCTGTTTCAGGCAATCCAGATCGCTGCCATCGTCGCCTTGCGGCACACCGACGCTGCTGTCGAGGCGCAATCGCGGCTCTACGCCGCCCGCCGCGATTTGCTACTGGATTCGCTGCGCAAGCAGGGCTGGCAAGTCGAAACGCCGCGGGCCGGCATGTTCGTCTGGGCCAAGTATCCCGAGCCCCTCGCCAGCACGCTGTCATCGCTAGATTTCTCGATGAAACTCTTGGAAGAAGCCAACGTCGCCGTCAGCC
>DASRJB010000704.1:0-2130 GCA_035649715.1 Pirellulaceae bacterium | reverse complement strand
CAATTAAGCGGGCGACTCACCCTGGTCCATGCAACCGGCCGCTGTGGCGGCCGATGAAGACAACGCACATGCCGCCGCGCTGGGCGACGTTGACGACTTGCTTCTGCGAGGCGCGGCCGAGGATCGCGACGCCGTATTGTGTCGGGGCGAAGCCCATCACAACGTGGAATGGCTCGCTGTGCACGCGGCCGTCGGGGCCGACGACGGGGAACTCGCTGACGGGAATACTCGCCAGCTGCTGCACGACCCAGCGGTTGGGATCGCGGAGCGCGGTATTCAGCGCCGCGTCCCACTGCGCCTCCGTGGTGGCCACGCCGATGAGCACGCCTTCGCCGCCGTAGGCCCGGTTCGGCTTGAGGACCAGCGTCTCGCGCTCGCGGCGGACGAATTCCAGGAGGTCGCGCTCGCGGCCGTCGGGCGTGGTCGTCTTGCGGTCCGAGACGATCCGCGTCCAGAGAATGTGCCGGCGGAAAATCTGCCGCTCGTCGGAGCTGAAGTGCCGCTCGGCGATTTTGGGATCGGTCAGCACCTCCCAGCAGCTCTTCTGGTCGAGCTCGGCCGCGATCGACGAAATCACCCGGTTCTGCTTGAACAGCGTCTTCATCGGCTGCACGTTGACACCGGACTTGCTGAGCTGGATCAGGTCGCTGACCAGGTAGTCGCGATAGACCAGATCGACCGTCTCGCCGGCGTAGGAGACTTCGTCGCCCAGGATCGTCAGCTCGCCCGGATCGGCATGCAGGACCTTCAGGCCGTACTGATCGTGGAAATAGCGGGCCACGTCTTCCTGCTCGTCGATGCCGCTGCCAGCGTACTTGGCCTCGACGAAGCAGATCGTGCGGGCCGGCCGGCCGATCGCCTCCAGGTGGTCGCGGATCGTCTGCATCAATAGCTCGCGAATGTCCGGGGCCAGCGCGAGCTGCAAATCCTCGTCGTGGACGGCGAGCCGCGGCAGCACGATTTCCTCCAGCAGCCGCTCGGCGGTCGGCACGAGGTACAGCCCGCCGATGCCGCTCATGTTGGGCTCCATGAACCGCAGCGAGTTCTTCCACATCGGGCTGGTGAAGTCGATCACCGCGTCGAGCCGGCCGAAGATCGGGTTGCTCTCCCGCTGGCTGGCCCCCCAGCACTCCAGCAGCCAGGCCTCTTCCTCCGGCGGCACGCGGAGGGCTTCACGCAGGGCGAAATCCTGGAAGTACAGCTCCGGCAGCCGCTTGAGGGCGTTCTGAATCGTGAGCGAGATAAAGTGCAGGTAGGAAATCTGGTCGGGCAGGGCCGTGAGCGGCAGCGGGAACAGGCCCACGATGTCGGCCTGGCCCTCGCGAAGATAGACCAGGTGCCGCTGGACTGAAGCCTCGCGGACCTCCTGCATGACCTGCACGATCTCCGCCGCGGGCAACGCGTGAAACGCCCGGCGAACGCGGCTGGCGAGGTGATAACCTCCGAGTCCAATTTCTTCGGCCAGCGTGAGCACGGGCGGCTTCCTGAAGCGTAGTCCTCACGCTCCGCGTGAGGCGGGCAGCTCGCGGAGCGAGATGTCTACTATAACGAATTCGGCTACGATTCTGCGATGACGCCCGACCGAGCCTATGCCGAGCTGCTCGTGCACCTGAGGCAAATGGCCCTGGTCGAATCGACGCTGGAGGTGCTGGCCTGGGACGAGCTGACGCTGATGCCCGACGCGGCGATCGAGCACCGCGGCTCTCAGCTCGCCCATCTGGCCGGCTGGCATCACGACCTGGCCGCTTCGCCGCGAATCGACGACTGGCTGGCGGCCGTCGAGCTTTCGCCGCTGGTGGCCGATCCGCACAGTGCGGCGGCCGTCAACGTGCGCGAAGCCCGGCGTCAACACCAGCGGCTGTCGCGCTTGCCTCGGAGCCTGGTGGAAGAACTCGCCCGCGTGACGACGGCGGCACAGCACGAGTGGAAGTTGGCCCGCGCGGCGAGCGACTTCAAACATTTTGAGCCCTGGCTGGCGGCCATCATCACGCTGAAGCGCGAGCAGGCGTTGTGCCTGGCCGAAGCTGGGCCGCTCTATGACCCGCTGTTGGCCGAGTATGAGGCTGGCCTGCGAACGGCAGATGTCGCGGCGATCCTGGAGGTGCTCCGAAGCGAGTTGACGTCGCTGCT
>DASRJB010000703.1:0-10356 GCA_035649715.1 Pirellulaceae bacterium | reverse complement strand
AGCAGGTCTTCGCGGTCGGACTGCTGGCGGGCCATGCCGGCATTCTAGGCCCGCTGCCAGCTAGCGATGGCAAGAGCTAGCGGATTTGCGGTTGCTAGGGCCAGCGGGCAGCGGTAACATCCGCCGCGCCTGGCGGCAGCGGGCGGCAGGATGTCAACCGCAGCGCAGAATTCGTTATGTCTCCTCGGCTGTTACTGGCGATGCACGTTTTGGCGCTGGCCGTCTGCGCCGGCTGCCAGCAAGGGCCATTTGCTGCCGCGACCGCCCAACCTGCGGCGACGTCCACGGCCTACCAGCAGCAGACTCAGTCATTGACGGCGCAGGTGCAAGACCTGAACCGCCGCGTCAGCCAGCTCGATGTGAACAACGCCGACCTGCACCGCCAGCTCGCCCAGCACGAGCAGGCCAAGCAAGCCGCCGAGAACCAGGTGCGGCTGCTCCAGCAGCAGATCGATGTGGCCGCCCGGCAGGCCCGCGAATCACTGCTCGCCAAGCAGGAGGCCGACAAGCAGGTCACCGCGCTGCAGGCTTCGACTCGGGCCCGAGGAGGCGCAACGATCACGGCCAACAGCAGCATCCGCCAGTCGCTGGCGACGATCGCCATTCCCGGCCTCGACATCCGCCAGGACGGCGCGGTGATCCGCATCGAGATTCCAGGCGACAAGTTGTTCCTGCCGGGCGCTTCGCAGATTCAGGCCGACGGCTACCGCATCCTGGACGAGGTGGCTGCCGCCGTGCAGCGGTCGTATCCGCGGCAGCGGATCGTCGTCGAAGCCCACACCGACGACGCGCTGGCCTCGCAGCCGACGGCGGCTCACTCGCTCACAACGGCCCAGGCCCAGGCGGTCTTCACGCAGCTCGTGCAGCGCGGCCGCGTTCCCGCCCGGCAGCTCTCGATCCTGGCCATGGGCGACAATCACCCACTGGCCAGCAACGCCACGCCCGTCGGCAAGGCCAAGAACCGCCGCGTCGAGATCGTCGTCTATCCCGACACGCTCGACGGCTAAAGCAACCACGCACGCGTGACTCACCGTCCCACGCGAAACGGCGCGAGATCGATTTCCGTTGGTTCGTCGCGGATCAATTGGCTCATCACGACGGCCGTTGCCGGCGAGAGAGACAGGCCGCTGCGAAAATGGCCGGAAGCGATGAAGGCGTTGGGCAGTCCCGGCAGCCGGCCGAGGTAGGGCAGCCCGTCGAACGAACCGGGACGCAGTCCGGCCCAGGTCTGCTCGATCTCGGCGCCCGCCAATGCGGGAATGAGGCTTCTGGCGAACCGCGTCAGCTCGGCAATCGCGTCGTCGGTCGTCCGTTTGTCGAAGCCGACTTCCTCTTCCGTGGAGCCGGCCAAGAGGCGGCCGTCGTCGCGCGGCACGAGATAGCGGGAGCCTTCATTAATGATGTGCCGCACCGGCGGCTCGGCGCAGCGAAACAGGACCATCTGGCCGCGGATCGGCACGATGCCGACAGAAATGCCCAGTTGGCTGAGAAGCTGGCCCGTCCAAGCGCCGGCGGTGAAACAGTATTGGCCCGCCCGTAACGGACCGGCGCTCGTTTCGATCGCCTCCACCTGACCGGCTGTGATCACTGCTCCAGAGGCAGCGGTGTTGGAAGCAATCGTGACGCCGGCGGCGCGGCAGGCCAGAGAGAGCGCCTGAAGGTGCCGTGGATTGCGTAGCTGAGCTTCGCCGGGCACATGGAAACAAGGTGCAGCGCTGCGTCCTGATTGCTGAGCAACAGCCAGCTTCGGCTCCAATCCGGCCAGCCGATCCGCCGACAGCTGCTGGACCTCGATCCCTTCATCGCGCAGCGCGGCGGCCCAGGCGGCCAAGGCCGCGGTCTCGCCGGGCGTGCGGGCCAGGTACAGGCCGCCACAGCGGCGATACCCATTGTCGATGCCGGTAGCGGCATGCAGGTCGCGAGCCCAATCCGAGTGCAGCTCGCCGGCCAGGCCGTACAGCTGCTCGTAGGGATGCTGGTCGGTCCGGCGGACCGCGGCCGGCAGGATGCCAGCACCGGCCCAGCTCGCTTCACGTCCCGGCTCGCCCTGATCGATGACCTGCACCGAGCGCCCGTGCCGCGCCAGGTCCCAGGCGAGCGACAGGCCAATAACTCCACCGCCGATAATCAGTACGTCGTGCATCGCGAAGCTATGGCGGCGAGTCGGCAAATAATTCGCTCAAGCGGCAGGCGAGCGCGTGAAGGCTGCGATCAGCGGATGAGGCGTCTTTCAGGCGAAACCGCAATTGGCGCAAATCGTCGAACGTATCTACATCGTACCACTGCGGAAGCGAGCGCCACTGGCAGCCGGCTTGCGTGAGTCGCCGGACCGTTTGCGGCCAGACGTCCGCGGTGCTCCAAGAAATGCCGGTGAAGATCGGGGGCACGCTGCGCGCCGCCCCGACGAGATAATAGCCGCCGTCGGCGGCCGGACCGAGCACGACGTCCACCTCCCTCAGCGCCTCGAATGCGTCGGCAATGTAATCCGCCGGCAGGTCGGGGCTGTCCGAACCAATCAGGACGACGAGCCCCGCGCGGGCCAGTCCGCCCGCAAAGAACGCCGCCATCCGCTCGCCCAGGTCGCCCGCGGCTTGCGGTTCCACTTGCCAGCTGTCACCCAGAGCCCGACCAAACTCGTGCTCGCTTTCGGGCGGATCAATGGCCAGAATCCGCTCGTCGCTGGCCGCGCCCATCCGCTGGGCAATCGCCGTCACGAACAGCCGGTGCACCTCGGCCGCCCGCGCGTCGCCAATCGCCTCGGCCAAGCGAGTCTTCACCCGGCCGGGGGTCCAGTGTTTGGCAAAGATCCCCAGCAGCGTGGACATGCTACGAATCCTGGCCGGCCAGCAGCCGGCGGAGCAGCACTTCATTCACGCGTCCGCGGAAGCGCTCGCGGCCGTCGATTTCCACCACGGGGACGCACTCGGTGTATCGCACGCGCAGTTGTGGATCCGCGTCGATATCGACCAGCGACGGCTTTAGGCCGTAGCGTTCCAGCAGTGAGCGGGCGTCGTCGCAGAGATGGCAGCCCTGACGCGTATAAAGGACAACTCGCCGCATCGTTGGCCCTGGATTGGCATGGCACGGCCAGAATGGGGCATTCTACGAATGGAGCTGGCTGTCGTCAGCGTCGCCGCCGCAGGCTATTGGCCAATTCTCTTGTAGGTGGGCGCGGTTTTTGCTTGCTTTGGCCCAATCGCTGTTAAAATTGGGGAATGCTGCTTTACGGGCAGCCGGACCGGGTGTAACCTTTTTGCGATTGGTTTTTTGTCAGCTCGTCGGGCGTTTCGTGTCCCACTGACCGTAGAGCTTGGGGTCTGGAAAATCGCGGCTCGTGAGAGTAACAGGAGCGGGGAGACTGGACGGTATTGCCGGTGCGCCAGCCGCCAGCAAGTCCCCCTCGCGATATGGTGAAACTCACGGTTGATAGCTTTCTGGATCTCGTCGAGAAGAGCAAGCTCGTCGAGCAGGGCGCGCTTCAAAAGGCGCTGGCCGAATTTCGCGGCAAGGCCGGCGATCCAAACGACGACGGCGAGCAGCTGGCGAGATTCCTCATTCAGAAGAACCTGCTTTCGACGTGGCACGTCGAGAAGCTGCTCGACAAGAAGTACCGGGGGTTCTTTCTCGGCAAGTACAAGCTGCTGCGGCACATCGGCAGCGGCGGCATGAGCACGGTCTATCTGGCCGAGCATACGCTGATGCACCGCCAGCGGGCGATCAAGGTGCTGCCGAGGAAACGGATCAACGACTCCAGCTACCTGGCCCGCTTTCACCTGGAAGCCCAAGCCACGGCGCAGCTCGACCATCCGAACATCGTGCGGTGCTACGACGTCGATAACGAGGAAGACACGCACTACATCGTAATGGAGTACATCGAGGGCAAAGACCTCAACACGATCGCCAAGCAGGAAGGGCCGCTGCCGCTGGAACTGGCGTGCAACTACATCGCCCAGGCTGCCGAGGGCTTGCACCACGCCCACCAGAACGGCCTGATCCACCGCGACGTCAAGCCCGCCAACCTGCTCGTCGATCGCAAGGGAGTGGTGAAGATCCTCGACCTTGGTTTGGCCCTGTTTTCCGACAACGAGCGGGCGTCGCTGACCGTCGAGCACAACGAAAACGTTCTGGGCACGGCCGACTATCTCGCCCCGGAGCAGGCGGTCAACAGTCACAAGGTCGATCACCGGGCCGACATCTACGGCCTGGGCTGCTCGCTCTACTATGTGCTGACCGGCCACCCGCCGTTTCCCGAGGGCACGCTGGCCCAGCGAATCGCCAAGCATCAAACGCAGATGCCCGACGACATCCGCAAGGATCGGCCCGATTGCCCGCGCGACCTGGCCGACATCTGCGTCAAGATGATGCAAAAACGACCGGAAAAGCGATACGCCAACATGCGCGAGGTCGCCGCTGCCCTCGAGCACTGGCTGCAGGCCCACGGCTACAAGTACGAGCCGGGCAGCGGCGATGCAGCCGTCAAGGCCGCCCTGCTGACGAACAATCCGACCGCCGCTCGGGGGCCTGGTTCGTCGGCGTCCGCGTCGGGCGGATCGCTCGGCGGCTCCAAGTCGCAGGGCAGGCTCATGCCCGCCCGGCGTCCCAAGGCGAGCCCGAACGAAGACACCGTTTACGACAAGGCTCGCGACACCAAGAAAGATCTCAACAAGGCGGGCCAGTCCGATCCCGGCTCTGATAAAGGGAGCGGCAAGCGCGTCGGCAAGGTGCTGCCCAAGGCTAAGGCTCTGGACGATCCCGGCAGCGACAAGAAAACCGCATCGGGGTCCCAATTCGTGCTTCAGCCTGAAAGCAAGGCACCCGGCAAAGCCGCGTCCGGCGCGATGCCGACCGTCAACATCAACACCAATCCCAACCGGTCCGGCGCGGTGCCAGTAGTTAAGGACCGGGGTCGGGTTTCCGGTGCGATGCCCGTCGCCAAGGCGGCTGGTGGAGCGGCCGCAAGTAATGTGGCCGGCGCCGCTCCCGCTGGAGGTGCGAAGACCATCGCCGTCGCGCCGTGGGTCTTGATTACGGCAGCCGCCAGCGCCGCCGTGGTCATCCTGGGATTGCTCATCGGATTGCTGATTGCCAGCGGTGCTTTCTCGCCCGCCAAAACTCCGGCGCCCCCAGCGCCGAAGACAACCTCCACGGCTCATTCGTGGAACACGGCCAGTCAGCGCCTGGTGACGCGTCAACGGCCCATCGACGATGCCGCAGCGACCGTCTTGGCGCCGCAAAGCAATCAGCATGCCGCAATCGCGCGGCCGGCGGCGTTTTGAGCCGATTTGGGATCGTTTTCGACAGGGCAAATCCCGGCCGAAAAACCCCCACCGGCCTGTTACGTCCAGGTCGCCGAAAGGATCTAAGTCCTTTCTGACAATGCACTTATAGGCGTCGCTTGAAATCGGATCGCATGGGGTCGTACCATAGGTGTAGCCTGCCGAGGGGCTTTCGGCAGAGGACGCACCCATGCGGCACATCGATCAATCGCTGAAGGCCATCTCTCGAGCGCACAACAACTCCGCGCGCAGCTCGCGGAAGTTCGTCACGCTCGGCAAGCGCGCGCGAATCAGCAGCACCGCACTCCGCGGGCCCTACCTGCCGCCGGAGAACTGGCACGAGCCCCGCGAGACGCCACAGGGCAAGTTCTGTGTCGTCATGCAGCCGGCGGGGGCTGGCTTCCGCCACGTGCTGACCAAGGACGACGTGCGCGAGCGCCTCGCGCGGCTGCCCGAGTGGATGGTTGAGCCGCTGCAGGTCGTGCAATTCAGCCAGATGACGCAGAAAAAGCGGCGTTCGCCCTGTTACGGCATGCAATGGGGGCAGACGATTTACCTCTATCCGATCGAGGAGTCGCGAATCGAGGTCTTCCACGCGCCGCCCAAGCCGGCGCAGCGGATCGAAGCCGCGATGTACGGCGCACGCTGGCAGGCCGCTGACGCCGGCCGCTGGCATCTCGTCTGGACGGAAGACGCCATTCGCGACTTCTACCTCAACAACGTGCTGATCCATGAGTTGGGGCACATCCTCGACAGCCGCAATACCAGCCACCGCGACCGCGAGCGGTACGCCGAGTGGTTCGCGCTAGAAATGGGCTACAAGGCCAGCCGCCGGGCCGATCTGGCCGAACGGGCGGCTGCAAAGTACGTCGTGCGGCGGCATGGCTAGGTCGATTGAGTACCTTTCTCCTTTGTGTCCGTTTAAGATTGGCAGCCAGTACTGCGCGCCAGGGTGAAGCCATAACCTCAGTTGCGATATGAACTTGCAACGGCAAGCCCGGCTGCGAGCGGAGCCTTCTTCGATGCGTCTTGTTCTATTGGTTCTCGCTGCCACATGGCTGATTCGCATCCCCCTGGCCGCCGCCGCCACTCCCGAGCAGCGGGCCGAAATGGCAGCCGTCGGCACCCTGCTGACCAAGGCCGGTAACCTCTACAAGAACAGCAAGTTCAAGGAGGCTGGAGAAGCCGTCAAAGAGGTGCAGTCGCGGCTGGAGAAGCTCGCCGAAGGGGCCGACCCGCAGATGGGCCAGCAGCTCGAAGCGATGCACAAACGGTTGATCAACGCCCATGCCCTGCTGGAATTGGAAGGCATTTCGCTGGCCGCTCTGAAGCCTTTGACGCCTCCCAAAGCGGCCGGCAAGCCCGGCGATCCGCCGGCTGTGGGCACGGTCAGCTTCGTCAAGCAGGTCGCACCGATCCTGAATGCCCGCTGCGGCGGCTGCCACGTGCGCAACGCCCGCGGCATGTTCTCGATGGCGACGTACGAATCGCTGATGAAGGGTCCGCCGCCGGGCAAGGTCGTCTTTCCGGGAAACGTTGCGGGCAGCGACCTGATCGTCAAGGTCCAGGACAAGGAGATGCCTCCGAACGGCGCTGGCATTCCCGATCCGGAGCTGGCCATGCTGAAGAAGTGGGTCGAGGAAGGGGCGAAGTTCGACGGCCCAGACCCGATGGCGATGCTCACCTCGCTGGTCGCCGGAGCTCCTGCGCCGGCCCCCGCGCCGATGATCACCGTGCAGCAAGCCACGGGCAATGAAACGGTCAGCTTCTCCCAGGACATCGCGCCGGTTCTTGTCGCCAACTGCATCAACTGCCACGGCGCGGATCGCCCGCGGAACAACTTCAGCCTCAATACGCCCGAGACCCTGCTCCGCGGCGGCGACCGCGGCGAGCCCGTGCTGCCGGGCCGCGCGGCCGACAGCCTGCTGGTGAAGAAGCTCAAAGGTACGGCCGACGGCGCGCGGATGCCGATGGGCGGCTCGCCGCTCGACGACACGGTCATGGCCAAGATCGAGAAGTGGATCGCCGAAGGGGCGAAGTTCGATTCGTCCAATCCCAAGCAGCCAATCGAAGAGATCGCCGCGATCGCCCGGGCCAAGAAGGCGACGCACGCCGAATTGAGTGCCGACCGGGCCAAGCTGGCAGACGAGAACTGGCAGCTGGGCATGCCGGGGATGGCCCCGTTTCGCACCGAGTCCGAGAACTTCCTGCTGCTGGGCAGCGTGAACGAGGAGACGCTGGGCGAAATTGCCAAGCAGGCCGAAGCGCTGGCTCCCAAGATCATGGACATCTTCAAAGGCCCCGCCGGGCAGCCGCTGGTAAAGGGCAAACTGACCCTGTTCGTCTTCGCCGAGAAATACGACTACGGCGAGTTCGGCAAAATGGTCGAGAAGCGGCCGTTGCCGCCGGCTTGGCGCGGGCATTCTCGCTACACGGTGGTGGATGCCTACGGGGCAGTCTTGAATCCTCGCTCCAGCGACTATTCGCTCGACGCGCTGCTCGCCCAGCAGATCGCCGCCCTCTACATCGCCGCGCAGGGCCAGGGCGTGCCGCACTGGTTCGCCGAAGGCTGCGGCCGCGTCGTCGCTTCGCGCCTCGCCCCCGCTAGCGACAAGCGCGTCGCCCAGTGGAACGACGAGCTGCCCGGCGTCATGGGCATGATGACCGCCCCGGATGACTTCCTCACGGGCAAGCTCCCGCCCGAAGAGGCCGACATCTGCAGCTACAACTTCGCGAAGTTCCTGATGTCCGACGGACGGCGGTTCCGCATCCTGATGGACGGCCTCAAAAAAGGCGGCGACTTCGCCAAGACCTTCGAGGGCGCCTACGGGCCGCCCGCCCAGGTCGCCGCCGCCTGGGCCCGCAACCCGCCGAAGGGCCGCTAGCCAATCTGCACGAGCTGGTTCAGGCTGCCGCTGCGGAACCCTTCCAGGTCGAGCGTCACGAACTTGAAGCCTAGACGGCGGAGCTCGACAGTCAGTTCTTGGCGAAAGTCCGCCTCGCACAGCCGCGGCAGATCGGCCAGCGGCGTCTCGATCCGGGCCAGGTCGCCCTCGTGATAGCGGACCCGCAGGTTCGCCAGCCCGCGGCCGCGGAGGTATTGCTCCGCGGCGTCGATCATCGCCAGACGCTCTGGCGTCACGGCCTGGCCGTAGGCGATGCGGCTGGAGAGGCAGGGAGTCGCCGGCTTGTCCCACACGGGCAAATTCCACGCGGCGGCCAGCTCGCGGACGTCGGCTTTCGTCAGACCGCAGTCGGCCAGCGGGCTGTGGATCCGATGCTCAGCGGCCGCCTGCATGCCGGGGCGATAGTCGCCCAGGTCGTCGGCGTTCGCGCCGTTGACGATCGCCTTCACTCCGAGCTGCGGCAGCAGCCGCTCGAGCTGCGTGTACAGCTCCGTCTTGCAGTGGTAGCAACGGTCGGGAGCGTTGCGGGTGTAGTTCGCGTTAGCGAGCTCGTCGGTGGCCACGACGACGTGGCGGATGCCGATCTGCCGGGCGACTTGCTCGGCCAGTTCGAGTTCGCCGCTGGCCAGGCTGGCACTGGCGCCGGTCACGGCTACCGCCCGCTCGCCGAGGGCCAGGTGCGCCGCCTGGGCCACCACCGCGCTATCGACGCCTCCGGAATAGGCCACCGCGCAGCTCTCGAGCTTCGTCAGTGTGGCCAGCAGGGCATCGCGTTTGGCACCGAGCGAGGTCATGTCTCCATAATACGCCGTCCATCGACCCCAGCCCTAGCCCCTAGCCCCTAGCCCCTAGCCCCTAGCCCTAGCCCTTTCCAAAAGACGAATGCTCCACCGCAATGCCGTGGACTCGCGATGGAAAGAGCCCGCAAGTCTAAGGTGGACGCCACAGCCCTGGGGTGCGTTAACCGACAACGTCGGGTGGACGCGCCCGTCAGGCAGATTCGGCGCCCCTGCGGCTGCTTATCGGCTCCGATCGCATGTGGCAAGTCAGCACGAGCATGGCAGAGCGTCGTCGTTGGCGGGAAGTTAGTGGGAGGACTCGCCCGTGGCAAGGGCGAATCAGACAGTCAGTTGTCAGTGGTCAGTAGTCAGCCGTCAGTTGTCAGTTGCGAACCAGCCTGAGCGCTGGTGGTATATTCCATTGCTCACCGTCTCCCTCCCACTGACCACTGACAATTGACCACTGACAATTGGCTCGCGACGTTCTCACCACCGACATCCGCGGGCAGTTCATCCTGCTGGGAACGGGCACCAGCGTGGGCGTGCCGTCGATCGGCTGCCCCTGCGAGGTCTGCGCCAGCGCGGACGCGCGCGATAAACGGCTGCGGTGCGCGGCGCTGGTCGGCCTGCCGCAAGGGAACTTGCTGATCGACACGCCGCCCGATGTGCGGCAGCAGCTCCTGCGCGAAAAAGTCGGCCTCGTTCACGCCGTGCTCTACACTCACGAGCACGCCGACCACATCTTCGGCCTCGACGACCTGCGGCTGCTGCCGTTCTATTTGGGCCACGCGGTGCCCTTGTATTGCGAGGCGATCGTCGAGGACCGCATCCGCAAGTCGTTCGACTACGCCTTCTCCGACGTGGAGCAGACGCACACGGGCGCGGTGCCGCAACTGGTGTTTCACCGCATCGGCCTCGCGCCGATTGAGCTGCTCGGAGCGACAATCACGCCGCTGCGGCTCAAGCACGGGCCGCGGTTCGACGTGCTGGGCTTCCGCATCGGGAACGTGGCCTATTGCACCGACACCAGCGGCATTCCGCCGGAGAGCCTCGCGCTGCTGGAAGGTCTTGACGTGCTCGTACTCGACGCGCTCAGGCCGCGGCCGCACATCACGCACCTCTCGCTCGACGAAGCCATCGCCCTGGCCGGCCAGCTCAAGCCCAAACGGACGATCTTCACTCACATGTCGCACGAACTCGGCCACGCCCAGACCAACGCCCGACTCCCGGTCGGGATGGAGCTTGGCTACGACGGCATGCGGTTACCTCTCACTTGACGGGAATTGCCTCTCCGCGAATCAAGTCGTCCAGCGATTGCCGAGCGCGGATCAGGTGCGGCTGGCCGCCCTGAATCAGCACCTCCGGGGCGAACGGCTTGCTGTTGTAGTTGCTGGC
>DASRJB010000702.1:0-3389 GCA_035649715.1 Pirellulaceae bacterium | reverse complement strand
TCAGCCGCGTGACGCCGAGCTCTTTCAGCGTCTTGATTTTCGGCTCTGAGAGCGTGCCCGGCTCGCATTCGAAGGTGACTTCCTCGGCGTGGCTCCAGTTGACGTGCTTGCGGAGGCGATCGACGAGCGAGGTGAGCTGCTTGGCCGAGAGGAACGAAGGCGTGCCGCCGCCGAAATAGACGAAGCGGAACGGCCGGCCGTCCATCACCGGCAGCTGGCTGACCAGCTCGATCTCCTTTTCGAGCGCCTGCACGTAGCGTTCGACGTCGTGCGAGTTCTTGTCGGTATACACGCGAAAGTAGCAGAACTTACAGCGCTTGCGGCAGAACGGAATGTGCAGGTACAGGCCGAGCGGCGTGGGGCGCAGCCCGCCATCAGCAAGGGCCCGCGGCGGCGAGTGCAAAGCCGCCTCAATCTCCGGCAACTGCTCCGCCGTCCACTGCGAGAACGGCGGATAGTTGGAGATGAAGTAGCTGCCAACTTCGGTCTTGGTCGCTTCGGTCGTCACTAAGCTAAACCTCGTCTGCGCATCATCCCTTGATCTACTTCCCCCCAAAGCAATACACCACGCCCCGGTCGGTCGCGATCACCAGCTTGCCGCCGGCGACCGCGGGGGAACCGGTGAAGCCGCCGGTGGCCTGGTACTGCCACAATTCGGTCCCCTGCTTCAGGTCGATCGCGTACAGCCGTCCGTCGGCCGCGCCGGCGAACACTCGATGGCCGACGATCACCGGCGAGCTGTCCACCCGTTGCTTGGTCGTGAAGCTCCAGAGTTCATTGCCGGTCGCCGGATCGTAGGCGATCACCGCGCGGTTGCGGCTGCCGACGATGACCATGCCGTCCTGCACTGCGGGCGAGCTGCGCATCTCCTGCGAGCCGGCCTTGTCTTCGACCTTCCAGGAAACCTTGGCGTCTTTCCAGTTGACGGCAAAAAAAGTGCCGGCATAGGTCCCGAAGAAGACCTGATCGCCCAGCGCCGCTGGAGTGACACCCGTCGGGGCTTCGATCGGCACGGCGCCCACTTCTTTGCCTTCGACCAGGTCGATGATATGGAACTTGCTGTCGCAGCCGGCGACGAACGAGCGGTCACCGACGACGGTGGGCGAGCAGCGAATCTGGTCCTCGATGGCGTGCTTCCAGACGAGCTTGCCGCTGGCGGCGTTCAGGCAATACAAGTTTGAGTCTTGCGACCCGAACAGCACGTTGTCCTTCCAGAAGTTGGCCGCTGAATCGATCTCCGCCCCGGCTTCGTACGTCCACTTCGGTTTGCAGGTCTTGATGTCGATGGCGTAGAACTTGCCGTCGATATCGCCGACGAAGAGCAGGCCGCCGCGAATCGCAGGCGACGCGATGAAGCCGCTGTCCACCTTGTACGTCCAGACTTCCTTGCCCGTCTCCAGATTCAGCGCGTAAAGCTTGCCGTCCATGTCGGCCAGATAGACGACGCCCCCTTCGATTACTGGCGTGGCCTCGAACGCGCCGCCGGGCACCGTGATTTTCCAGACGACGTCGAGCTTCTCAGGCAGTTTGGCCGCGGCAACGCCCCGCGCCTGGGCATCGCCGCGATAGACGGGCCAGCTTTGTTCGGTCGCAACAGCAGCCTGGGTTGTGGCCACCTGCGGCTTATCTTGAGCATCTACGCAGAGCAGGCAACCGGCCAATAGAACGAAAAGGATCGCGGCAAGGTTGTCACACAGAGGCACAGAGGCACAGAGAGAACTTGAATGCTCTTTCTCTGTGCCTCTGTGTCTCTGTGTGAGATTCCTAGTCTTCATCGTATCGAGAGTGCATCGACCATTACTCTTCATCGTCCGTCCTCCCCTCCATTCTATTAGTACGCCTGCTGATACAGGGCCAGCAATTCTTCTTCGCCGACGGGTCGGGGGTTGAAGGTCGCAGTCCACTGCTTCGCGGCTTGCGTCGCCAGCTGCGGCAGCTTCAGCGGATCGACGCCCAGCGGCCGCAGCGTCGTGGCCAGCCCGGCCTGCGTCAGCATCCGGCCGACAAAGTCCGCCAGCCCTTCTACACCGCCCTCCACCTTCGGCAGCGGGCTGCCGTTTTGCGACTCGTTGAGCAGGTCGTGATACTGGTTTTCGACCTGCGCCGCATTGAACCGAATGACGTGCGGCAGCATCACGCCCACTGCCTGCCCGTGCGGCACATCGAACAAGGTCGTCAGCGGATTGGCCAGCGCGTGGGCGGCGCCGAGCATCGAGTTTTCGATCGCCAGGCCGGCGAACGACGCCCCCAGCAGCATGCTGCCGCGGGCATCGATGTTGTCGGATTGGTCGATGACTGCTGCGAAGTTGCCGGCCAACAGCCGCCAGGCCTCGCGGCTGAACGCGAGCGAGGCCGGATTGCGGCGCGTCGTGACGAACGTCTCCAGGGCGTGCGACAGGGCGTCGATGCCGGTCAGCGCCGTCACCCGCGGCGGCTGGGTGACGGTCAATTCAGGATCGAGCAGCGCGATGCGGCACGACGCTTTTTTGTCGCCGCACGCCATCTTGACGTGCGTCTTGCTGTCACTGATCAACGCGAACGACTGCGTCTCGCTGCCCGTGCCGGCGGTGGTGGGCACGGCGATCATCGGCAGCATCGCCTTGAGCGCCTTGCCGACGCCCCAATAGTCCTTCATCTCGCCGCCGTTGGTGAAGACGAAGTTGATTCCCTTGGCGCAATCCATCGACGAGCCGCCGCCGAGGCCGATCAGAATTTCGGGGTCATACCGCCGCGCAACCTTCACGCCGGCGGCCACGTCGTCCGTCGTCGGGTTTTCGTGCACCGCGTCAAAGAGGTGCGCATCGATCCCCGCCCGCTCCAGCGCCGCGATGCCGTGGCCTGTATGCCCCGCTGCGATCACCCCTGAATCGCTCACTACCAGCGCCCGCCGCGCCCCCAACTCCGAGGCCAATTCGCCCAGCGATTCGATCTTTCCCGGACCGAAGACGATCCGCGTTCGCGGCTGAAAGTCAAAGTGCTGCATGCCGGGGTGGGGGGAAAGTGGCTGGCGCGGTTCAGCCGCCAGGCGCGGTCGAACCACGGCCGCTGCCCCGAAGCAGCAGCCGCAGGAGAGGCGGGATCGTGCAATTCTTGCATTTTACCGCCGAACGCTCGCCGGATAAACCGCAGCGACCGCTTTTCGGCACAAAAACAGCTCGTCATTATGTCGCAGCCGCAGGCGTGTGTGGCAGCCTTCGTCGCGCGTAAAATGTAGCTTCCAGCGGCGCCCTAACGTCTCGATTTCAGTTGGAAATGTCGCATGAGCCAAGCCGTCGCCAGTCAGGCGGTCGATGCGATCTATCGCGCCGAATCCCGGCGGGCGCTGGCAACGCTGATTCGCCTGCTGGGCGACTTTGACCTGGCCGAAGAGGCGCTCCAGGAGGCGTTTG
>DASRJB010000701.1:0-3092 GCA_035649715.1 Pirellulaceae bacterium | reverse complement strand
AGAAGCAGCAGCTTGTTGGGCCGCGGAATCGGCACGTGCAACTCTACCGCCTCCAGCGCGAGCCGGGCCGCCGCCGGCACGCCGCCGTCGTTCCGCGCCGCCCAGTCGGCGATCTTCTTCGCCGCGGCGAACTGCTTGCCGTCCGGCGGCAGCAGGTCGAGCAGGCTGTCGCCGGCGGGCGGCTCCAGCTTTTCGTGCGTCGCGTTGGCATACGCCGCCGCCGCGGCGGCCAAGGGGACTACGAACTTATCGTCGTAGAAGCCGACCTGTGAACGACCGTTGTGAGAGAAGCGGGCTAGACGCATGGGAGGGCTCCGGTTCGGAGAGTAGGTTCGTGGCGCAAATGAGATTGGTGCTTGGAATCTGTTTGGTCATTGGTGCTTGTGATTTGGTCCTTCATCCACTGGGCTGTGCCAACCGGTGGAGTTTTTGAACGCGAGGACGGCCTCGACCAGTTCGTCGGGGCCGTCGCGGATCACGTCGCAGGCCGGCAGGCCGAACTCGGCTTTGACGCGGGCCCGCTCGCGGGCGGCCTCGTCCTTGTTCAGGCGGCGGCCGTTGATCCCGATGCCGATGATCTTGCACGGCTGATGGACGTTTGACATCAGCTCGTACATCCGGATGATCTCGTTCAGCGACGGAATCTCGACGCTTTCGACGCCGGTGACGCGCTCGCGGCCGACCTCGTAGCACATGATGAGGGCCTGCGGGGCGCAGCCGTGCAGCAGGCTGAGCGTCACGCCGGAGTAGGAGGGATGGACGAGGCTGCCCTGTCCCTCGACGACGAGGATTTCGTGGTGCTGATTCTCCAGGACCAGCTTCTCGGCCGCACCGCTGACGAAGTCGGCGACGATGCAGTCGATCGGCAAGCCGTCTCCCTCGACCATGATGCCCGTCTGGCCCGTGGCAATGAACTTGGCGTCGTGGCCGCGCTTCTTCAGGCCATTGGTGACTTCCACGGAGACGACCATTTTGCCGATCGAGCAGTCGTGGCCGACGGCGTGGACGCGAAGGCAATCGGGCCGCAGGCCTTTGCGGCGAGCGATGGACTTTTCGCTGTTCTTTCGCACGTCCTGAATCGCAACGCCGCTGGCCTTGGCCGCTTTCGAGAACTCCGGGTCGTCGCCGATGAAATCGTGCAGGCCGCTGATCACGTCCATCTTGCGGCGGGCGATGGCGTCGAGAATGATCGCCCGCCAGGGCGGCGGAATCTTGCCGCCGGGCGGCGCAATGCCGAGGAGCAGCGTATTCGCCTCGGGCACATCGTCGAGCCGGCCGACGATCGGGACCTTGCCCACGCCGAGCAAATCGCCGCTCGTCTTCCCCTTCTGCGTGCCGTCGAGGAGAGCGACGACGTCTTCGCCGCGGTAGCGGATGATGCAGGACGCCGTTTTGCCGGCGTGCGGCTCAGTATGGCCTTCGGTCAGGATGATGATGCGGCGAGGCATGCGGGGAGGGTTCGGGGTTCAGGGTTCGGGGTTCAGCAGGAGACACTATCTTAAGTTCCCGGTGAAACGTCGTGAATGACTGAAGGGCTCTGACCTGAACCCTGAACCCCTCAGTGGGCCTTCCCCAGCCAGAACATCTGATACAGCGTCAGCAGGATCTCGAACACGATCAGGATCACGACGTACCACTCGACGCGGAGCGAGCGGCGGGCCTGGATCAGGCCGAGGGCGGTTTCGACGGTCCGCGAGACCAGCTCCAGCTTGCGGTTGAGGGCGGTGAACCGCTCCACGATCTCGAATTCGTCCCGCAGGCGAGCGAACAAGCGCTCCAGGTCGGGGCGGTCCCAGAGCAGCTCCGGCGTATCGTCGATCTGCACGCGGCCCACCATCTGCTGCTCGATGATCAGCGCGCTGCCCAGGTGGGCCAGCAGCTCGCGGGCCATCCGGCTGCCGGTGCGCTCCTTTTGCAGCTCCGCGGCAAATGGCTCGATCCGGTCGAACGTCTGGGCGATCGTCGATTCATAGCGGGCCAGCACGACGCTCTTGCTGAGCACGTCGGCCACGATTTCCAGCCGCTCGCTCGACGTGTCCTTGAGCAGCACCGTCGCTCCTTCGAGCACTTCCTTGGTGTCCGGATCGATCCGCACGGTAACCTGCTCGATGTCCGGCTCGCTCGTCGGCTGCTCGATCCGCGGTCGCAATTGCCGCAGGAATTCGTCCTGCTCCAGCGGCTGCACGTCGAACAGCACGACGGCCCCGTAACGGAACAGAAATGCCGCCCCGCCGCCGCGGACGCTCAGCGCCAAGGGTCCGCCGCCCAGACGCTGCGTCGAGCCGAGCGCTCGCAGGTCGATTCGCTGCCCGACGAGCAGCGCCCGCGCGGTGAATTCGCGCACATCGGGACTGAGAAGCTGCGTGCTCATGGGGTGCGTCCAGCGTGATTACACAAGCTGGCCGCCAGGCACACAAGCCGTCCGTTGCGGACGCTGCCAGCGTCCGCGTACGCGACGCAAGCTGCGTCGGCTACGCCGAATCGGCGTGGACCACCTTCGGCTGCCACGCGGCGGCGGGGATTTTTGAGAACTCGCGCGGCAACGGCCTCGCCGGGCGTCCCGTAGCGCCGAGAGAATTCCGCAGCGCGGCGACCTGGCCTGGTTCCAATTGCACCGAGCTTTGCGTGAACCAGCCGATGCCGTTGCTGAACGACTGCTGCCGCAATTCCATGCGGCTGCCCGATTCCGGCGATTGAATCAGAACAACGAGCAGGCGTTCCGTTTCGGAGGCAGGGATGGTGCTGAGGACCGTCTCGTGGCGGGACATAGCGGCGGGCAGCCAAACTCAGGAAAGCGACTTAATTGAGATTCAATCTCAATCACCTGATTCTACGAATAGCCGTTCACTTGTCAACCGTCTCCTTCGGCTTGCCCCGCAAAACCGGTCAATGGCGGAGGGCGCACCGCTGCCCACAAGATCAGAAGTGCGGGATTCTGCCCTTTCTTCGCCTCAACTGGCCCCACGCGCTCTCCGTCGCAAATGCTTTTGCATCAATGAGTTATGGAGGAATCTCCCCGGCCTTACACAACTATTACAACGTCCGCGCATCGTCCGAACACCGGGGGTGACGATAGCCCGTACCATTGCTTG
>DASRJB010000700.1:0-5609 GCA_035649715.1 Pirellulaceae bacterium | reverse complement strand
GGGTATTTGGCAGGATCGATCTCGATGGTGATCGTGCGGGCGTCTTCGTCGAGGCTGGCGATTTTCGCCCAGGTGAGCTGTTTGGCGAACTCGCGGAGGTCGCCGACGGGGGCGACGGTCATGCGGAAGCTGCTATTGGTGGTCTGCGTGGCTTGACGTTTGAAGTCGCCGAGCTGGCCGATGATTCTCTCCAGCTTCTGGCCGCCGTCGGCCGGCCTGCGCAGCAGGATGATCGTCACCGCCGTGGTCGTGAGCTCGGGCGGCGGGCCAGGCCGGAATGGCGGGCGGATCGGTCCCGGAGCGCCAAAGCCGCTGCCAAAGCCCCCGCCAAAGCCCCTACCTGGCGGCCTCGACTCGGCCGGCTGCTCCGCTGCGGAGGGCGGCGCGTCGGCTGCCGGCGTGGGCGCAGCGGCGGTGTCTTGTGCTGCGGCAGTTTTCGGGTCATCGTCGAGCGGACTGTTTGTCGCAGCGACCGGCGGAGCTGAAGGCGGTATGTCGGAAGTCGGCGCGGACGCGGTGGACGGGGGCGGCGGCGGTCCCGGTGGGCCAGCGGGCGCGATCGCTTTCCCATTGGCGTCGAGCTTGATTCCGTAAGCGATCAGCTGCTTCTTGCGGTCGTACTCCGATTTCGTGATCGACCACTCCAGTTCGTCGAAGTTGCGGCTGATGTCTCGGTCGCGCCCGATCCGCACGCGTTCTTCGATTTGCCGGGCCAGCATCTTCTGGTACCGCTCGCCGTAGAGCTCGTTCAGGCGCTGGGGATCGCCGGGCGACTTCTCCATCAGCGCCAGGTGCCGCTCGGCCAGCCCGCGGTATTGCTCGGCCAGTCCTTTGATGCGGGCCGTTGCTTCGCGGGCCGAGTTGGCATCGGTGACGCCGGCCAGGACGTCGTTGTAGGCCTCTTCGCAGGTGAGCAGCTGATCGATCAGCGACTCGTGCGTATCCAGCGACGCGGCCACTTGCTGCGCCAACTGGGTCGTATCGCAGCCTGCTGACAAGACGACCAGAGCAGCCCAGCTAGCATTACGGAGGGAGATTCGCATGTTCATTGCAGCCAGAATCGGAGACAGCCCTTTGAATCGAAAGACCGGACTGCGGCGACAGTATAGTACATTCTGCCACCAGCAAAGTCTTTCAATACGCTGTCTCGCGGAGCGAGAGCATTACCCGCGCCGCATCACGGATCGCGCGGCATGCTCTTCCGCAGAACGCCCAACTCGTCTCGAAACCGCATGGGATCGTAGGCCGCGGCGGCGGGGAGCCAGCGGTAGAGATTGCCGATGACGCTGCCTTGCTGTTTGCTGGGAAGCTGGAGGTGAAGGTAATCTTCGCCCTTGTCGAGGAACAGTCGCCGGGCGTCTTCATTGCCTTGATGGGCGAAGAGCTGGCGGAGGAGCCAGGCGGTCTGGCGGGCGGAAGTGTAGTCAGCGGTTTCGAGGTGGGTGGCGTCGGTGAGCGAGTACGCGGCGCGGTGGGCGGCCGCGGCATCGAAGGCCGTGTTGCTCGCGTCGGCGGCGAGCTGAAACAGGGCGTCAGCTAGCGCCTCGGCCGGCATCTGCATCGACGCGGGATCGCCAAAGGGAGTGGCCAGAACGGCCGCTTCCAGCTCCGCCAGCGGCTGCCGCACGGTCTTCCAGCGATCTGCCTCTTGCCCGGCGTCATAGCCGGCGGCCTGCTCGGCGGCGAGCAGCGCTCCGCGCTGCGGCCAGCGAGCCAGCGGCGGCCGGCCGGGAACGCCCCGCGGCATCGGCCGCCGCTCTAGCGCGGGGTCGTACCGCAGCCGGTGGTGACAGGCGGCGCAGTCGTAGAGCGCCAGCTCGGGCCAGGCGAAACCGGGCTCGCCCGCGGCGCTTTTGCGGGAGTATTCGCCGACGAGGCGGGCGTAGGTCTCAAGCGTCGCCGCGCCGGCGACGACGGCGCTTCTGGCCTGCGGCAGGTCGCGCGTCGGATCGAGGCCCTTGGCGGCGGCGTCCGGAAAATTCGCCGCGCGATACGTTGGCTTGATCGCCGCGGCGGGCACGCCGGCGCGCTTCAGCGTATCCAGCTGGTCCGCCAGCGCGCCCTCATCCGCCGGGCGGTCGTCGCGAAACTCGAACTTCGGTTTTTTCGCCAGCGGGATCCAGTGCATCGGCATTTCCGCCTCGAACGTGGCCAGCTCGAAGCTCGGCAGAGGTGGATGGCCCGCGGCGTACCACTCGTGCTTGACGAACTTGCCCTCGGCCAGGTTGCCAATGTGGCACGAGGTGCAGAGCCCCGCTTTGGCGGCTGTCGTCCGCACGTCGGTAAAGCCCAGCTCGGCCTTGCCCGCGGGTGTGACCGTCCGCCAGACCTGCTCCCGGTGCGGCAGGTCCCACCGGGCGCTTGGCCCGTGGCAGGCCTGGCAGGAGACGCCGAGCGCCAAAGGCGCTGGCGGCCTGGTCGGATAGCGCTCGTCGGCCGCAATCGGCCAGGTGGCGTGGCAACGCAGGCACGACTTGACGACCGCGACTTTGCGGGTGGTTTCGGCGTCGCCGCCGGCCTTCAGCCGCTGGTAGTTCGGACCGTCGAATGCGCCTGCCAGGTCGAATCCCAAGATTTGCTTGACCAGCGTCCGCTTCGCATCGCCCTTGGCAGGATCGGCCGGGTCGGTCTCGTGCAGCAGGTGGAACGCCCGGCTGTGCTTGTCGGTCTGAGCCCAGACCTCCACCGGAACCGCCCGGCAGAACAGGTTGTCAGGCGGCGGCACTTTATGGCAGCTCAGGCAGCCGGACTCCGTAGTGAGATATTGAGCCCTGGCCTGCGCGAGGGCCAGGCAGGCGCAGCAAACAGCGACGAGCGCGCGGCACAGAGTCATGGTTGCCTCGCCGGCAGATTGTCGCTGATTTCGCGGCGGGCGGCAGCCAGCCTGGCCGCGATTTCGGTGATCGGCGCATCGCGACGAAGCTCGGCGGCGATCCGGCGCAGCCGCGCGAGGTCGCTCGGCGCACCCAGCGAGCGCCCGGCCGCCAGCAGCGCGGCGAGCTCCTGGCACGCGCGGTCAAAGTTCGGCGGCTGGGCAGAATCCAGTCGCTCCAGGACCGCGGCGGCATCCAGCGGCCGGCCGTTAGCGCATAGGAGGACGCCTTCCGGCGACAGCCGCACGCTCTGCCGCAGGTCGGTGCGGGCCGCCGCGGCCAGCCCGGCAACTTGGGCCGCCTGCGGCACGAGCGAACGCTGCATTTCGTGCCGCAATACGTCGAGCGAACCGAGCGGCGAGATGCCTGCGGTGTTCCAGGACTGCCAGGCCGGTAGACCGCTTGAGCTGCCGGATTCCGCGCGCAAGGGCCGGTGGCAGGAGCGGCAGTCGGACTCGGCGAACTCGGGCCAGGGCCCGGACTTGCTCGCCTGCTCCGCGCGAGCGGCGAGCAGCGAGAGCGCCGCGTCGGCCGAGGCGATTTGGCCGGCGGCCCAGAGTTGCACCTCGTAGTTCGGCTCGCGCTCGCGCCGGGCGGTATCGTCCCAGTGCTTGCGCTCGATCAGCGCCTGGTGCGAGGCCAGCTCGAACAAGAGCGGCGGATGGCCGGCGGCCAACAGGTCGTGGTTCACGTCGCGGCCTGGAGAACCGACGTGGCACGAGGCACAGACCCCCGCTCGCGCGAGCACTTGCCTAGTATCGATCAGGCCGAGTTTGACGAGCCGCTCGCGGCTGACGTCCTGCTCGTAGTGCACCGCCAGCCAGTCGCGGGCCGCGCCGTGGCACGATTCGCAGCCGATGCCGCGTCCCAGCGACTGGTGGCTTGATTCGCTCGCGTGGCCGAGCGGATCGTGGCACGGGGCGCAGCGCGTGGCGGCAGCCGGGTCGTACTGGCTGGCCCGCCGCAGGACCTCCCGATACCGCGGCTCGGTCATTCGCCGCGCGGCCTCGGCGTGCGGATCGCCGGCGAGGAAGTGCAGGTATTCCTGCTGGTTGATGGTTGCGGCCCCGCTTGTAGGTCCCGTCTGCCGGGCGGGACCTGGGGGGCGCGGTGACGTCGAATCTCGGCGATGTTCCTGGTCGCTGCGCTCCCCGAAGGCCCCTTCCGGCAGAAGGGGCCTACTTGCGGGCTCGGGGCGGCCGTGGCAGCTGGCCGAGGCGCACGAGAGTGTGCCGACGAGGAGGCACGGATCGGGTTCGCTGGCGGCCCACGGGTCCGCCGCGAGCATCCATGCGGGCCAGAGGGCCAGCAGCAGGAAGGGGGGGCAGCGATTCACGCGCGTTCCGTAAACAGCGCATTCCATAAACAGCGCACTGCCGGCGCATTCCGCGTCGCCGGAATGCGCCGGCAGCATGTTAACGCACCGCAATTCTTGCGGCGGGCTGCGCTGTGCCGTTCGATTGGTGCTCAATCGGCTGCGGAAGGCTTACGGCAACAGCGGCGGGTTCGCCGCCGGTGCGGGCGGAGCAGTGCTCTCGGTCTTGGGGGCTTCCAACCGGTAGAGCAGGTACGTTTCCTCGCGGCCGCCGCCGTGAACGAGCAGCGGAGTTTGCTGCTGGGTCAGGTTGTAGAGGCCGGTCTCGAGCACAACTTCCTGGCTGCCACCGATCGTGAAGGCCACGCGCTGCGTCTCTTTATCGACGCGGCCCTGGACCGGGTAGGTCTGGTTGGTGGTCCGGTTGACCATCGTGCCGTTGATGTTGCCGTCCTTATCGACAGCCAGCTGCACCACACGGCTCGGGTCCTTGTCGGTCTCGCTGGTCGAGAGGGCGAACGTCCCCAGCGGCAGCCAATCGGTCGGCTGATCGGGGTTGACCGGCACCGGCTGCGTAGCGAGCTCCGCGGCCGACGCGGCGTAATCGGCCGCGGTCGCCACCTGCGACCCGTTCACAAGGACGTTGCCGTCGCTATAGACCACGTTGCCGCCGACGCCGTAGTCGTAGTAATAAGGCTGGCTCCAGCCGTAGCTGGGGAAGAAGCTGCAGAAGGTGGACCAGGTCGGGCAGCCGTACCAATAGCTCCAGGGCCGGGCGCCCCACCAGTAATACGAGCTCCGCCAGGGGAAGTAGCAAAAGTTCGTCGCCCAGAAGCGCGGGGTGAAGCAGCCGTAGAACCGGTTGAAGTTGCAGTGATTGGCGATGCCGCCGCACCAGTTGTTCCAGTAATGGGCCCGGGCCGGGTTGTTGAGGAAGTAGTTGTTGTTGAAGCGCTGGAAGTTGTTGATATTCAGGTTGTTGAAGTTGTTGATCCGGTTGCTGACGTTCAGTTCGTTGCGGAACGCCGTGTTGACGTTGCTCTTGATCAGGTTGACCTGCGAATCGTTCAGGTTCAGCCGGCCGAGTCCGCGGCCGCGCAGCCCGCCGACAGAATCGCTGCCGGCGAGATCGCCCGCCACGCCGTTGCGGGCGAGATTGCCCCGCAGGTTGCCCAGGTCGCTGCCCGCGGGCCGGCGATTGAGGCCCAGGAACTGACCCAGGTCGCCGGCCGACGTGCGGTTGCCTAAGCGGAGCGAATTGGCCAGCGTGTCGCCGCGGGGGCGGCCCGCAGCGGCGCCGTCGATGATTCGGCCGGCGGGATTGTTCCCACCCGAGGAGCCGCGGTTTTGCAGCAGCCGCTCGAGGGCGTTCATGTTGGGTCCGCCCGGGCTGGCGCGGTTGGTGCCATTGGCGCTGCCGC
>DASRJB010000699.1:0-2623 GCA_035649715.1 Pirellulaceae bacterium | reverse complement strand
CGCGCGGCTACTGGCCGCGCGAGTCGCCGGCGAGCTGAAACTGCTCGACAAAAACGGCGACGGCAAGTTGGACGAGGTCGAGGCTCTGGCCCGCTTTGGCTGGAGCTGGAATCAATACAACCAGCCGGCCGGCGGCGAGTCGGCTGCCAATGCCCGGCAGCGGGCGCGGGCGGTGTTTGCCCAGCTCGACAAGAACAAGAGCGGCAAGCTGGAATTCGCCGAGGCCGGCAACCTGCTCCGCGACCAGTTCGAGCGGATCGACGCCGAGGACAAGTCGGCCGACGGCGCGCAACTGGCCGCCGCCCGCAGCGGCGCTCACTTCACCTCGCTCGATAAGGACGGCGACGGCCGGATTTCGCGGCCGGAAGCCCGCGGCACGGCCCTGGACCGCAAGTTCGGCAGCTACGATGCCCGCGACCCGGCGACCAACAAGGGGGACGAGCTGCTCTCCAGCGAAGAACTGACGCAGGGCCTGCTCAAGTCGGAGCCCGGCCGCGACGGCGAAATCGCCGCCGCGGAATTGCAGGACTTCTATCTCAAGAGCAATCTCCAGGGCGACGGTGAACTGACCGCCAACGAGCTGGCCGGCACGATCGGCGGCTATCGCAACGGCATGGGCGACGGACCCCGCGGCACGCCCACGGTCGATGGCGACCGGCTCTATGCGGAAGGCGGCAACGGCGACGTCACCTGCCTGGAGGCGGCGACCGGCAAGACCATCTGGCACGTCAATCTCAAGGCCGGCTTCGGCGGCGGCACGCCGGGCTGGGGCTATTCGGAGTCGCCGCTCGTCGTCGGCGACCTGCTGATTGTCACGCCGGGCGGCAAGCAGGGTACGCTGCTGGCCCTGAACAAGCACACGGGCGAGCGGGTCTGGCAAAGCGGCGAGGAAACACAGGGCGCGCACTACTCGTCGCCGGTCCTGGCCGAGATCAACGGCGTCAAGCAGATCGTGCAGTTCGCCCGCGAGAGCGTCTTCGGCGTCGCGCTCGACAGCGGCAAGCCGCTGTGGCGCTATTCCGCCCCGGCTAACGGCACCGCCAACTGCTGCTCGCCGATCGTGGAAGACAACCACGTCTTCGCCTCGAGCGCTTATGGCACCGGCGGCGGCCTGGCCAAGATCATTCCCGCCGGAAGCACCATGCAGGCGGAGGAGGTCTATTTCGAGAAGAAGATGGCCTGCCATCACGGCGGGATGGTGAAGGTCGGCGACCATCTCTATTCCAACGCCGCTGGCGCCCTCATTTGCATGGAGTTCAAGACTGGCAAGATCGCCTGGCAGGCCCGCAGCTCCGGCAAAGGGTCGCTATGCGTCGCCGACGGCATGCTCTACCTGCTCGGCGAGGGGCACGACCTCACGCTAGCCGAGGCCACGCCCGAGGCCTATCGCGAGCGCGGCCGCCTCAAGCTCGCCAGCCACGGCAAGCCCGCCTGGGCCCACCCCGTCGTCTGCGGCGGCCGGCTCTACGTCCGCGACCAGGAATCGCTGACCGCCTACGACGTCCGGGCCCAGTAGCGGCTAGTCCTAGGGCTAGGGCCTGCCCGCTTTAGCCCCGGCATCCACGCCGGCTGCCATGCGCGCATACTCCGCAAATTTCTCCGGCAGCCGTTTCTCGTCACAAGTCCTGATCCGTTAGCGACTTGCGCCGAAAACTGCCCGCCAGCCATTATGCGCATTATGCGCGCCCGCCGCGGCCGGAGGTTGCGTGCCTTGCATATGCATACGCGGCATTTTCCCCAGGCCGCATTTCCTGACGCAAATTGCTTCCCAGCAGCCACTTGCGGCATTTCCTGAGCCCTGCATATATGCAGAATATGCAAATTAAGCACGAGCCAGGCGCACTCGATCCCGCACGGCGAAGCCACCGCTACTTTCCCACAACCAGCTTGCCAAGGAGCGACAGCCGACGGGGTCGGCCAATTGGAGTGATTGTATCCTTATGTTCACTGACGGTCAAGCTTTGCTGGTGGTTGCAGCGCTGTCAGGGCCCGCTGTTCGGGGCGCGTCTCCGACCCGCCGTAACGCCGGGTGCCAGATCCCCAAGGGTGCCGGGCAGGCGAAAAATTGCCGAGGTGGTGCGGCAGGGATGTCGGTGTGCGGCTTTCCGCGGCGATAGTTGATTGGGGCTTGCCACGAGGATACTCTGGCCCATGCCGGCGCCCGGGCGATGGATCGCAGTGCGCACCGCCGGCGGACTATGCCTCAGCCTGATCCCACTTGCGATCCTGTGCCGGCTGCCGGGCCTGAGGCCTTGGCCGAGGACAGCAGCAAGACGACGTCCATCCTGCGGACGACGTGCGAAGCTTTGGACCCCGGCGCGCTGCTCGCGGACCTGGCGGGCCGCGATCCGGACGGAAGCAGCCGGTTCGAGATTCGCCGCGTGCTGGGTGCGGGCAGCTTCGGCAAGGTGACGCTGGCGTTCGACCGCGTGCTGCATCGCGAGGTTGCCATCAAACAGCCGCGAGAGCGGCTCGCGCCGCGGGCCCGGGACGCCTTCGTCCACGAAGCCCGCCTGGCGGCGCAGATCCGGCATCCCGGCATCGTCGTGGTGCACGACGTGGCAGTGGACAAGAGCGAGATTCCCTACGTCGTGTACGAGTACGTCGAGGGGGGCTCGCTCCG
>DASRJB010000698.1:0-10095 GCA_035649715.1 Pirellulaceae bacterium | reverse complement strand
CGGAGCACCGGCTCGGGCGTCTGCTGGAGCTTCACGCCGGATGACTTGCCCTGCTCGACGACGTATTCAGCCGCCAGCAGCTTGGCGACGGCCCGGGCCTCCACCGCTTCGGCCTTGGTATCGGGGTTGTCGGCGGCAGGGGGTGCTTGTCCCAGACCCTGCAGGGCCAGGAGCAGTATCACTAGCGGGGCATTCATCGCAGACTCCTCGGTAGTTTCCTGGAAGCGGACTAGCCGCATTTTCGCCCAATCGCCGCGGAATTCAAGACGATTCGTCTTAAGCGTAGCGAAAGTGACGGAGGTGGGCTGCGCCCGCGATTCTTGAATCGGTGGGCACAGCCCACCCTACGGAACTTTGGTGGCACGGTCGGGAGACCGGCCACAACGCGCCGGGTTCGGGCCGCGGAAGAGATGACACCAGCCGCGGCTATTTGCCGCCGAGCGCCTCGACCAGGTCCTTGAAGCCTGTGTCGCTGCCGGGTAGCCACTGTTTTGTGCCCTCCAGCCGCATGACGTCGCGGGTGGCGCTGTCGTTCGGGTCCATGGCCCGCATTAATTTCGTAAATGCGAGGGCGCGGTCTTTGTCGAACTTGGCCGCGGCGGTGAAGACGCAGTGGCTGAAGGGGGGCGAGGTCCAGATGGCCCGCAGCGAAACCGGCGCGGAGGTTTCGCTCCTGACGCGCTCCCACAGGTCCGCCGTAATGATCCCGGCGTCGCCGCGGCCGCTCCGCAGGGCCTGCAGCACGTGCTGGGGGCTGGCGCAGGGGTTGCCTTGACTGTCCACCTCCGCGTCGAGACTCACGAGGATGACCTGGCTCAAGTCCGCTCCCTCTTTCTTCAGGAAATGCAGCGGGAGCACGGTGGCTTCGGCCGCCTGCGAGCTGCCGAGCACGAGTTTTTTGCCCGCCAGATCGCCCGGTGACGTAATCTTCGCATCGCTGCGAGCCACCAGCACCGAGCGGATGCCGACATCCACGTCGCGCATCACCAGGGTCTGGCTCGAGCACTGACTCTGCACGTGAAATTTGGCGTGAGCCAGCGGCGTATTCCAGGCGATGTCGATCTCGCCCTTCGCCAGGGCGGCCACCAGCGAATCGTAGTTCGAATAGAGCACGTAGTCGGCCGGCAGGCCGTGCTTGTTCAAGTAGCGGGTGAGCCCCTGGAAGATGGTGACCGCGGCCGGCGAATAAGCCACGGCTCCAATCCGCGTCACCTGGCCCGCGGAATCTTTTGCCGGTTCGCCGGCGAATCCCGCCCGGCAGAGGCCCAAAATGGCGACGACTGCGGCGACTCTGATTAGCGCGTTCATTGTGAGCAACCTCCCAATCGCAGAAGTTCAGGGCGATTTCGCTTCGGCCCGCGTGATCGTGCCGGCGATCGTGCCGCCGTGCTCCTTGTTGGCCGTTTCCCACCAGCGGCCGGTGTAGACGTCGTCGAAAAACAGGATGCGGGCCGACCAGTTGGCGTTTCCCGGGCCGGCGCGGACGTTGTCGAGAATGAGCACGGCTGTGTCGCCGGCGAATTTCACGGAGCAGGCAATCGGGAATTCCAGTTGCCGCTCGCGCACGACAAACAGCGAGACGATGGTCCACTTGCCCCCTTCGCCCTTCTCGACACGGGCGATCTGGTAGCTGTCGTCCTTGCGCTCGTTTCCGAGCACACCCTTGGCCACCGGCGCCCAAGTGCCCTTGAGCGTCGCGTTCTTCAGCATCGCGATGAATTTTGCTTCGACCTCGGCATCGCCCTGAGCGTGGGCCACCCCTGCCGCGGCCAGCGAACAGGCAACCAGCGTGACCACGCCGATCAAAGAGCGCGCGGATTTCATGGCAGCCCTCGAGTGTCAGAGCAGGAAATCTGACCAGATTCTACGCCGCCCGCGCGGGCATCACCAGCCTGCGCGCGATTCTCGCTGCGCCCCAATTCGCCTACGGCGCCGGCAGCGAATCGGGCCCAAGCAGCGGCAGCGGCGGCGTGATGGGAATGCCTGCAGGCGGACCGGCGCTGGCGGGCGGAGGAGCGAGTTCCTCGGGTTGGCCCGATCTACCGCCGCCCGTTCCGCCGCGGACCGGTTCGTGCTGTTGATTGAACTGGCGGAGCCAGGGATCGATCTGGCCGTACTCGGGCCCGATGCGGCCTGGATCGATCCACAGGCCTTCCTCGTCGAGCTGCATCGTGCCCAGCTGGAGGTCGAGCGTCATCCGCAACACTTCGTACGACACGAACACCTGCATGAACTGGTTCTGGGCGTTGAGCAGGTCGCTGAGGGCCTGGACCGCGTCGCGGGCGGCCGTGGCGCGAGTGGTGAGCGCCCGCTGGTTCTCCTGGTCGATAAAGGCATTCAGCATGACTTGCCGGGCGGCCTGGAGCACGGCCAGCCGCTGGAGCTCAAAATTCATCTGGAACGTGAGGAGGCTGCGGAGCTGGGACCGCAGGCTGCGGGCCACGTTGTCCTCGAACGCGTAATAGTTCCGGCGGGCCTGCTGGAATTCGATCAGCGATTGCCGGTAGGTGTTCCGCTCGGCCAGCCGCGTGATGGGGGCGTCGAACTGCACGCCGACCCGCAGGCGGCCGGTGGTGCCGCGGAGGCGGAACGGATTGTCGGTGATGTTGAGGACGTCGCCGCTGAAGAACAGGTCGAGCGTGCTCTGCAGCTGGTCGGCGTTGAACTGAATGAGCCGCCAGGAATCGACGAGGCTGGCCCGGGCGTTCATCCAGTCGCGGCGGTACTTGCGGGCCAGCTCCAGGGCCTGCTCGGCCCCCAGGTCGATCTCGCCCAGCTCGACGCTCTCGGTGCGGGCCAGCGCCTGCAGCAGCTGCAGCTCGGTCAGCTCCCGGCTGATGTCCTCCACGATGTCGAAGGTGATGACCCGCGTCTTGTTGCACTCGTAGAGCGGATTAAAGACCTCCTTCACGAGCTTTTGGAACAGCTCCTCGGGAGTCTGAGTCTTGTTCTGGATCAGCTGGTCGAGAACCTGCTGGCGGGCGGCCAGCGAAGCGGCGTACCGCTCGAAGCTGGCGGCCAGCGTGGTCAGCGATTTCTCCGCGTCGGCCAGGGCGGCTTCCAGGCGGCCGATCTGGGTCTGGGCGGCACTGACGTCCGGGTCGATCGAATCCAGCGGGTTGAGGGTCAGGGGCAAGAGCTCGCACTTGGTCCGCTGGAGTTCCTGGATGCGGGCGATCAGCCTCTGCAGGGACGCCTTCCGCCGCGGCACGGAGGCGCGGAGCGTCTCGATGTCGCGCTGGATGACCGGAAAGTGCTCGCCGACGATCCGGTCGGCAAACTGCCGCATGTCGGCCAATGCCGGACGCAGCGTTTCCAGGTCCTGGTCCAGCTCGGGATACCGCTTCAGGCGGCAAAACGGCGCGGCGCCCATGGGCTCGACGACTTCGACGTTCTGCTGAATCCGCTCGGGCACATCGTTACGCGCCGGCGCGTGCGCGGTCAGGATCGCCTCCCAGTCCTCCGGAAGCCTGATGATCGTCGGGTCGATGAGCACGAACTGGTCGAGCAGGTTATCGACCGGCTGCAGGCAGACCATCGGCGGCAGACCGATGTCCTGCACCTTGAACGCATCGAGGTCGGATTGATAGGTGTTCTGGAGCGTCAGCAGGTTGGTTTCGGCGCTGAGCAGAGCCTGGCGGGCCTGGGCTACGTTCAGGCCCTGGCTGAGATACTCGCCCGTCTGCGCCGCCGCCTGCTCTTCCAGCAGCGTGGTCAGCCGCGAAACATTGCGCCGCAGGCGGCGGACGTTGTCTTCCTGGTTGCTGATTTGGCGCTGGCTCTGGAGCAGCGCCAGGTAACCGCCCTGGGCGCCCGGTGCAGCCGCCGCGGCAGCGCCGCCGCCGCCGCCGCCGAAGCCGACCGTGGCCACGCCCGTGAATCCTTCAAAACCAGAGCCGAACTGGCCGCCGGCCCGCGACGGGGCCTGCTGTCCGCCGCTGCCGGTCATGATGTCCACATAGAAACCCTGGCGGTATTGCTCCATCTGCCGCACATTGGAGAGCAGCACGCGCTCCGCGCGGGTGAGACGCTCCAGCACGCGGTCGCGGCCGGCGTTCCGCAGCAGCGGCTGAATCAGCGTGAAGTCGAGCAGCGAGCTGCCGCGGAAATCGTCGGGCCCGGAAAACTGCCAGACGAGCGAGTTGGCAAAATCCGCGATGAGCGTGCCGCCCGTGGTGGTCAGCTTGCGGATCTGCCAGCCGGCAGGATTGGAGGTCGAAAAGGTGCTCGCCGTGAATTGGCTGCTCGAGTTTCCGCCCGTCCCGGTCTGCCGGGCCGCGCCCGTGCGAGCCCGGCCGTCGAAGGTGCTGAACAACGAATAGCCGGCGAAGAACTGCGCATCGAAGCGGAACCGCTCGAAGCTCACGTCGAGCGCCGAAAGGTAGAGCGACTCCAGGGCCTGCTGGTAATTGCGCGAGTGCAGCAGGGCCAGCCGCACGGCGTCGTCGCCGCTGACCCGCACGATGCCTTCGGTATCGACTTCGATGTACTCCGGCCAGGCGGGGTTTTCGATGTAGGGCCGCTCGCCGTTGTCGTGCCAGAACGGCCAGCCGCGCTTGTTATCGACGCAGTGCATCAGCTGGTGCGCGGTCGGATCGTCGGGCGGAATCGGCGGGCAGTCGATCGCGTAGGGGTCGTACATCCGCGACCGCGGATCGACCGAGATCGAGTAGTTGTTCAGGGCCCAGTGCGGATGATTCGCCTTCTCGCGGACCAGCGAGTAAGCGTCGATGTCGGCCTGTCGGCGATAGAAGGCCCGCGTGCAGCCGGTCGAAAGGCCGCCCGCAAGCGCCAGCAGCAGCGCTAGCCAGGCGGCCGCCGGGCGGAAGCGTTCGCGATGCGAGTGGTGAGGCATGTCAGGCCGCCTCCTTGCCGCAGCGCTGCTCATCCTGAGCCTGCTGCGCCGCGGCGCTCGCCAGCCGCTGGCAGAGCGACTGGGCCAGTGCTTGCTCGGCGGAATCGACCTGGCGGCCGAGCGCCGCCGTCAGGTTTGCCAGCGGCGCGGCGACCTGGCCCAGGAGCGCCTCGCCGGCCGCTGAAGTCCGCCAGACCTGGCGGCGGCGGTCGCGGACCGAGCGGTTCATCGCCACCAGGCCGCGCTGCCCCAGCCGCTCGACCAGACCGCTCATCTGGGCCGGAGAAACGCCGATCGCCGCGGCCAGATCGACTTGCACGTTCCCCGCGCCGTGGCAGAGCCAGATCACCAAGAGCTCGCCATCGCTCAGCTCGCAGCTCGCCGCGACGTCTGCCAGCCTGCGGCGCAACTGCCGGCTGGCGGCGCTGAGCCAGTGGATCAGCCCCAAGAGCTGATCGGACTGCTCGCCGTGCGGCGCGGCATCGGCCCCGCGGCGAGGAAGTAGGAGGTGTTGATCCATCCGTGCCTCTCGGGCCGGAAAGTCTGCGCAACCGGCAAACTCTCGCGGTCGCTTCACTAAGGAATGATTCGGGAATAAACCGTTCCAACTTGAACGATTGCAAGGAAAGAAGGGTCGCCGGCGCGGTTGGCGGGGCGGCGAATGGAAGTCCGTCCCCAGCCAAGACTTGCGCTTTGCGCAGCCTGCCCGCTCAAACTTGACACCCCAAACAGCCCTATTTATCATCGAGATTCCGGCTGACGGCGTCCGTCCGTCCCGACCTATCAGCAGCGGCAGTGCGCGATGACTGAATACGCCATCATCTTTCAGGTGCTTGCCGCGCTGGTGGCGTTGTTCTTCATCTTCTTGACGTACATGAACACGAAGACGTGGAAGTGGGTCCACGTCACGATGACGTTCATGGTGTTCGCGGCGGCGATCGCGTTTTGCTTTTACGCCGCGGCGGCCCTGAAGACGCGGGCGGCGTGGATCAAGCTGCACGACGGTCTCGAGAAGGATGTGGAAACCACGGCGCAACAGCTGGAGCTGCTGACGCGCGGCGATCCCAGGGACGTGGAAGGCAAGACGCCGTCGATCGCGTCGCTGCGCGAGGAGCTGAGCCGGACGATCATCGATCGCGGCCGCGTGTGGCGGGGCTGCCCGCCGCAGGCTTTCGATCCGGGGAGGGGCACGGCGACCGTGCTCACGACGCCGCCTCCCGATCCGAATCTGCCTCCGCCGCCGCCGAAGAAGAACAACATCCAGGTCAAGACCGTGCTGCACGCGTTTCGCGAGGCCCTCACGACCGCGGGCCTTTCGGTCCCGGTGGCCTACATCGGCGAGTTCGAGGCCACCGCCGTGACGGACAATTCGGTGACGATGTCGGCGACGATGCCGCTGTCCGCCGATCAGGCCGCCGCAGCCGGGGCGCCGCCGGTCACCTGGGCGCTGTATGAAACGTGCCCCGTCGATGGCCACGAGTGGTTTACGGGGATGAACAACCAGGCCGCCTTGGAGACGATGATTCCCGGCAACAAGCAGGACCCGGCCTACCAGAAGATGATTCAGTCGTACGTCCGCGACGGCCAGCGGGCGGAAGACACCGATCCGCCGGAGAACGTCTGGTTCGAAGTCAAGTTCCTTCGCCAACACGTTGTCGTTGTGGACGCTCCGGCCGCGGGCACGTCGCTCGACGCCAGCTCCGATTTGTTCCCGTTCAACGCCGACGGCCAGGCCGTGCCCGAGCGGCTGCGCCGCCGCAATCCCGCGGGGCCGGTCACGTTCGGCCCCGGGCCGGGGCAAATTCAAACCGCGATTCTCGACCAGCAGACGGCCGAACCGCTCGTCTCGGCCGGCATCGCCGAGAAGATCCGCCCGATCTATCGCCGCAAGCTGAACGACTACGAACAGCGGCTGCACGCGATTTACCTCCGCACGCTCGACATCAACGGCCGCGTCCGGCAGCTGACGATCGACGACCAGACGACCGTCGCCACCACGACCAAGGCCAACCAGCAATCGATGCTGGTCGCCGAGCTGAAGACCAAGCTGACCGATGATCTGACCAAGGCCCAGTTCGAGCAGTCCGAGCTGAAGAAGTATTCGGACGCGATCGAGGCCCGGCTGGCCGCCGTGCAGACCCAGCTCAGCGAGCTCTACAAGTCGAACAAGGCCATCAGCCGCGAGCTGGTCAAGCTCAACAACGATCTGACCAGCGAGATCGAGCGGCGGACGCGCGAATCGACGGCCAAGAGCCCGTAGTAACAAAGCCGCGACCAGTGGTCGCGGTCTTCTGCCCAGCTCGTTGCAAGTGAGCCGCGACCAATGGTCGCAGCTTTGGGTCAAGCCAGCTTCCAGACGTGCACGAGGCCCGCGATGTCGGCTGCGGCGACCGTGCTCTCATCCGGCGAGACGGCCAGCGCCGCGAGCCAGTCCTTGAACTGACCGCCGCGCGGCGTACCGAGGGCGGCGACTTCCTTGCCGTCCTCCACCTGGCAGATGCGGAGGGTCGTGTCGCGGCCCGTCGAGAGGACCAGCTTGCCGTCGGCCGAGAATTTTACGTCGGTCGCGCCGTACTGATGGCCCGAGACTTCGCGGACGAGCTTGCCCGTGGCTGTCTCGACAAGCTGCACCTTGCCCGTGTCGGTTTCGCCGCCTTGGGCCAGCGCGATGAGCGACCCGTCGGGCGAGAAGTCCGCGGCGACCAGGCCGTGGGCGATGAATTTCCGCCACACCTGGGCGCTGCCGTAGGAATTCTCCTCCGGCTTGAGCTTGGGGAACATCGCCTTCAGGATGTCGAGCTTCTCGTTGCCGCTGGCCGCGTCGAAGAGCCGCAGGGCGGCGGCCGGAATGTCGAAATCGTCGCGCTTGTAACGGTACTCGCTGACCAGCGCGGTCTGTCCGTCGGCCGAAAGCGCCGCGGCGACGATCCAGTTCCAGGCGTGGCCACTGAACCGCACGATCTCGCGCCGTTCCGTCAGGTCCCACACGATGACCCGCGCCGACGCGTCGCCGCTGATCAGCCGCCGGCCGTCGCTGCTCATGCCGAGCGACAACACCCAATCCTCGTGTCCTCCCGGCGAGCGGGAGGCGTCAGCCTCCCGATCATTTTGCTCGCCCCGCGAGGGATCTTTATCGGGAAGCTCACGCTTCCCGCTCGCCGGTCCGCCCAGCACATGCGCGGACGCCAGCGTCTCAACCGTCACGCCCGGCGCGGCGAGGATCTCGTCCTTCCGCTCCCGCTTGGCCCGGCTCTTCCGCTCGTCGCCGTCGAGGATGGCGTCGGCTGTTCCGCTGGCGGCGCCTGAAGGCTGCCAGAGGCGGATCGAATGGTCGAGGCTGGAGGAAACGAGCGTCTGGCCGTCGGCCGCCGCGATCAGCCGCGTCACGCCGTTGGTGTGCCCGTCCAGCCGCCGCGCCGGCCAGTGGTTCGGTGCTTTGCGCTCGGCGTTCTTCTTGTCCGGCTCGAAGGCCGGCGGTTCCTCGGGCAAATCCCAGACGTAAATCTGCCCCTCCTGATTCGCCGCCGCCAGCTTGCGGCTGCCGCCCAGGAACGCGACCGCCGTCGGCCATGCGCCTTCGAACGTGAGCTGCCAGAGGAGCTTGGAGTTGTTGACTCGTAGCATAAGCGTCTCGCTTGTGCAGCGTGTTTCAGGGGCGACGGTGAGCAAGCGAGGACGCTTGCTCTACGCCAGCAAGTCGCCCACCACCTTCGACCCAAACGGCGCCAGCGGAATCGGCCGCACGCCGGCGTAGTTCTGCGTTGTCGGGTCGATCGACAGAGCCTTGTAAATCGTCGCGAAGAAGTCGCCTTCGCTGACCGGGTTGTCTTTGACCTCGACGCCGTCGGCATCCGACTCGCCGTACATCTGGCCGCCCTTGATGCCGCAGCCGGCGAGCGCGGCGGACCAGCAACGGACGTAGTGGTCGCGACCGGCGCGGTTGTTGATGTTCGGCGTGCGGCCGATCTCGCCGGCCCACACGATCAGCGTCTTGTCGAAGAGGCCGCGGTCGGCCAGATCGGTCATCAGGCCGGCCCAGGCGTGCTCCATCGGCGGCACGAGGCCCTTGTGCCAGGCGAAATTGTCGGCGTGCGAGTCGTAACTGCTCTGGCCGATCTCGATGAACGGCACGCCAGCCTCGACCAGGCAGCGGGCCAGCAGGCAGCGGCGGCCCATCGCGCTGTCGCCGTACAACGCTTTGTACTTCTCCCACTCGCTATCTATTTTGAAGGCCTGCCGCGCGCCTTGCAGCCGGCGGGCCGCTTCGTACGCCTCGCGGTGCATGCGGGCCAGCTCCGAAGGATTCTGCTCGGCGTATTTCTCTTCGAGAAAATTCCGCAGCTCGTGCCGCCGCAGCTCTTTCTCCGGCGAGAGGCTCGAGCCAGAAAACGGCGGCAGCTGCCCCTCGGGGCTGATCTCGAACGGCTGATACTTCGGGCCGAGGAAGCCGCTGCCGGCGTCGCCGTGACCGAAAATCTTGATGAAGTTGGGCAGGGCGGTCGCTTCGCGGCCCTGGTACTTGGCGACGATCGAGCCGAACTCCGGGAACCGCACGTTGGCGCTCGGGCGGTAGCCGGTGTGCATCAGGTAGATGCCGCCGGGATGATCGACCTCGCTGGTCTTCATCGAGCGGATCACCGCGATCTTGTCCATCTGCTGCGCCATTTGCGGCATCAGCTCGCAGATCTGCGTGCCGGCGACGTTCGTCGAGATCGGCCGGAACACCCCGCCCGTCGGCCGCCCGACCTTCATGTCAAAGGTCTCGAACTGGCTCGCCCCGCCGTTCATGAACAGGTAGATGCAGTGCTTCTGCTGCTTCGCCGCCTCCGCTCCCAGCGCCGTCTGTGTCAGCCCGCCCCAGTTCATCACCACGCCGCCCGCGGCCGTGCCGAGGACGCCCTTGAGCAAGGCGCGCCGGGAAACGTGTTCGGTGCGATTGCAAATTGGATGCATGTTAGTGCGCTAGCTCCAAATCTCGGACAACATCACGCCAAATTGCCGGATAAACCGCTTTCAAGCCTTCATGCTCCGCGGGATGCTCTGCAATCCACTGTGTCACATCTTGTGCTGCGGCCGACGCATAGCAACTGGCGCTGTGATCATGGACTCCTTGCAAACGGCGTTTCCGGCGATCGTGGCGGTTCATGCGCCCGTTTTCTGGCGGCGGCGGTTTCTCAAAGTGGCCGCACACCAATCCGACAGGATATTCCGGTCGTGGTCCCAGTTGGTAATAGGGATGG
>DASRJB010000697.1:0-7437 GCA_035649715.1 Pirellulaceae bacterium | reverse complement strand
TGAGGCCCAGAACGTTGGGATTCGTCGGATGGCGGCTGACTTCGGCCACGGGAGCCGTCGCGCCGGGGTCGGAGTGATCTTCGAGATGATGAGCCACGAGCTTCGCGTCAGGATTGAGCACAATCGCCAGCTTCCCGACGTGCAACCGGAACGGCAGCGGCGGGATGAGCCCGCAATTCCAGCAGGCCTTGCGGTAGCGGCCGGCCGCATCGAGCTGCGCTGGGTCGAAGAAATTCTGCCTGCCGCACGAACACGACGCGAGCAGGCTGTCGTGCAGGCGGCCGAGCGTGAACTTCCACTCGCCCTCGGTGACGCGGCCATGATCGGCGTCGCGCACGCCGGCCGTGAAGGCCTTGGTGAACAGGTCGCGGAGAAACTGCGGGTAGAGCGGCCAGGTCGCCAGAGCGTTGTCCCCCGCCTCGCCGTAGGGATCGAGCGAGCGATCGACGGCGGCGTTCGAATCGTCGTCGGGATCGAAGATGAAAAGCGGCTCCAGGCCAAACATCTTCTTGCGGGCTGGATAGTCCCAGCTGCGGATCGCCAGGATCCGCTTGCCGACCAGCGGATGGCTTGTGCAGAACATGTAGAACAGCAGCACCGCGAGCGAGAAGAGGTCGGTCTGCCGGCTGGGCAGAGCTTCCATGCGGACCAGCTCCGGCGCCATGAAGTCCGGCGTGCCCAGGACGCCGGTGACCGGCGAGCGGTTCTCGGCGACGTTGTCGTTGTCGCAGATCAGCACCTCGCCGGTGTCGGGGTCGAAGAAAGCATTACCGAACGAGATGTCGCGGTAGCAGAGGCCGTCGGCGTGCAGCTTGTGAAAGCTGTCGGCCAGCTGGATCGCCGCGGTCACCAGCGCCGCGAACGTCGGGTCGATCCGCTGCGTCACCAGGTCGAACAGGCTCTTGAACCGCGGCTCGCGCAGCCGCATCAGGTAGCCGAAGCCGCGGACGCCGTCGGCCAGGGCCAGGTCGAGCGGCCACAGGAAGCGGTCGCTGGGCGGGCGGTGGCTCTGAATCAGCCGCTGCAGGGCGACGTTCTGCTCGCGGGTCGCGGTTTGCGGAAAGTACCACTTGAGGGCAAATTGACCGCCGGCCCAATTCGCTCGATAGACCTCTCCCTGGCCGCCGCCGCCCAAAAACCGCTCGACCTGGCACGGCTCGCCGGAGTAGTGCGTGCGGATAACCTGGCCGGGCTTCAGCAGCTCGTTCATGGCGCCTCCTTTGCCGGAGGCAAATATAGGATCGCCACCGACACGTCGTCGCCGCTGCCCAGCCGTGAGGACTCTTCGAGCCAGCCGGGAAGCGCCTGGGCGACGGATTCCGCGCCGTCCTGGTCGAGGATGCCCAGCAGGTCGGACGCCACCTGGCGAAAACCGGCCGGCGTCTCGAACGAGTTCGGATAGCCGTCGGTGGCCAGCAGCAGGAGCGCGGGAGTCGAGTCGCCCAGCATTCTGAAATGCAACCGGAAGTTCTGCTCGGCGTCCCTTTCGCACAGTGACGTGGTTTCGTTGGCAATCAGCGACTCGTCCACGGCGATCGGCTGCATTACTTCGGCAGCCCCGCGCGATACCGTCAGGATTTCCCCATCCCCCAATTGCAGGCATAGCAACCAGGTTGGTCCCAGCAGCGCGCTTACCAACGTGGCGCCGTAGATCAAAAACGGGTCGCCGCGATCGAGGGCCTGCCGTGCGCTCACCGCCGCGGCCGGCTCCAGAGCGGCAAGTTCCGATTCGCCGATGGGGTTTGCCGCGTGGTGCTCGGCGACGGCCGCTCGCCAGCGGCGGACGATCGCGCCGGGCAGCAGCGCGGCGCTGGCCTGGATTTGCTCCGGTGGTATTTCGCTGGCGCCCGTCGCGAAGTCATCTAGCGCGGCAACTGCCGCATCCACTGCCAGCTGCGAGCCGACATGGCTGCGAAAGCACTTCGCGCTGCCGTGGCCGTCCGACACCGCGAGGATTGCAGGCAGTCCGCCGCCGTCCTGCACGACCTTCACCGCATCCTGATTGGGCAGGCCTGTCCGCGCGTGCGATGCGCCGCAGACGCTCGCACTCAGAGCCCACCAGGGCTGAACGACTGCCGTCGGCATGCGTGGGCTGCCTCGCCAACTAAAAGACTTCGTCGGCCGAAACCGGCCCGATCGGCTCGGGCGGCGCGGGCAGCGTCACGTTGGCTGCGGGGTCGCCCTGCTCTTGGGTGCGGCTGGCCGGATTGCTCGCGGCCTTGAGCGGAACGGTCGAGGCCCAGCGGATTTTCTTCGCCAGGTCGCGGGCGTTGTCGGCCCGCAGCGGCTTGACCTCGACGTTGCCGATGAACTGCTGGAGCACATTCAGGTCGGCGTCGTCGCCGATGGCGATCGCCACGCGGACAGCCTTCACGCCCCACGGCTCGGCCATCAGCTTCGCCAGGCCTTTGGTGAAATTGTCCGTCGGCTGCCCGTCGGAAATGAGCACCAGCACCGGTGGCAGGCCCCGCGGCGGCATGTTCTCCATCTTCAGCGCTTCGGCCACGATGCCCAGCGCCTGCCCCATGTCGGTGACGCCGTCGGCCGTCAGGTCGGTCCACTTGAATTCGTGCACGTCCGTCGGCTGGGCCACGTGCCAGTGGGCGCTGTCCGAGAAGCGGACCGCCCGCATCAGCACCTGGGCGTTGGGATTCTCGCGGGCCACGTCCTGCATCGCGGGAATCGCCTCCCGAATCGCGAAGTTCAGGGCCTCGATCTTCTTGCCCTGCATCGAGCCGGAGCAGTCCACGATCCAGATGAACTGGAGCGGTCGTGTGGCAAGTGCGCCACCAGGTCGGTTGGCCATCGCAGACCTCGAAATCGGAGGAATAGAATGTCCCCGATAAGATAGCAGTTCAAGTCGCGGTTATCAGCCGGCGGCGAATGCGGTTGGGAGGCAAAGGCCCTGCCATGAACGACTGGGGTTTCAAACTGCTGTACGACGGCCAGTGCCCACTCTGCCGCTTGGAGGCGGCCTGGCTCTCGCGCTGGAACCGCCGCGGACGGCTGATCCTGGAGGACATCTCCAGCCCGCAGTTCGACCCGGCGCAGTACGGCGTGACCCACGAAGAGCTGATGGGCGTGATGCACGGCGTGCTGCCCGACGGGCGTCTTGTCCGCCGCGTCGAAGCCTTCCGGCAGGCGTACGCCGCGGTCGGGCTGGGCTGGCTCCTCGCGCCAACCGCCTGGCCGGGACTGCGGTGGATCTTCGACGGGCTCTATTCGCTCTTCGCCCGTTTGCGCGTGCCGCTGGGCCGGCTGCTGGCCGGGCCGTGCGAGAGCGGCACGTGCAGCGTGCCGGCCCGTCCGCCCGGCGGCGGACGAGACGTCTAGGCTCAACCTGCGTAGGCCCGCTTCTTCTTGCGCAGGATTCCCAGCGCGTCTTCGATGTCCTTCCGCAGGGCGGCCGTCTCGTATTTCTCCTGCATACGCACCCGCAACAGCGGCACGCCCGCGGCCGCCAGCGCGACGTTCACAAAGCGGTCCCGCCGCGCACCATCGGTGCTGGTCGCGGGCTCGTCCAACTCGATCGCCAGCTTGACATCCAGTGTCTCGGTATCGCACAGCACAAACTGGAGCTGCTTGCCCTGCAGCCGGCTGTTCCAGCTCTGGTACTTCCGCGTCTTGGCGCGGACCTTGAGCACGTCGGCCAGGCGGACCTGCGAGAAGATCAGCCAATCCTCGCGGACCGCCAGCTGCAACGAACGCAGCAGGTTGATCTCCGCCGGCGAGAGCAGCCCGCCGCGACGCTCGTAGGGCAGCGGACCATCCCGCAGCGAAACCAGCGACACGACCACCAGCACGGCGATGATCGCGGCGAACAGCACCAGCGGCCAGTTTTGCGCGAGCAGGGCCATGACGGATCAAAACCTCGCGGCGACAGCAACCCGTTATCTGCATCGGAGTTCGCCGATGACTTCGTCCACGGCCCCCGGCCGCGCTAGTACAGATTGCCACAGGACAGCCATCGCGGTTTTCCTCTATTGCCTGGCTTTTCACTTTGCGCGATACTCCCGCCCCCATTGCCATTCAGCCGTGAGAGCCAGCGATGTACGCCAGCTGCCCTCCCAAATTCCACCCGGTCGAGTTGAAACTGGCGGACCACGACCCTGATGGCACGCGCCGCTGGCAGCTAATGACTTGGGCATTCGTGGCCTTGGGCGTTGCGATCCGGCTGAATCGATACCTGCTCAAGTTCCCGCTCTGGGGCGACGAGCTGATGCTGGCCGAGAACTTCCTCGACCGCGGCTACAGCGACCTCATGCAGCCGCTGAACAACATTCAGTGCGCTCCGCTGCTCTTTCTGTGGATCGAGCTGGCGGCAATCAAGCTCATCGGATTCTCCGAGTGGTCCCTGCGGCTGTTTCCGGCCGTGTGCAGCATCGGCGGCGTGTTCCTGTTCCGGCATCTGGCCAGCCGCATTGTGCAGGGGCTGCCGCTGCTCATCGCGGTGGCGATCTTCGCCGTCTCGCACCTGCCGATTCGCTACGGCGCGGAGGTGAAGCCGTATGCTTCGGACCTGACCGTCAGCCTCGTGTTGCTCGTGCTGGCCGTCGAGTGGCTGCGCCGGCCGCAGCAGTCGCGCTGGCTGTGGGCGCTGGCGCTGCTCGCGCCGATCGCGATCGGCCTGTCGTTTCCCGCCGTGTTCGTGGCCGGAGGAATCTGCCTGGGGATTGCCTGGCCGGCCTGGCGGGCGGGTTGGCGAGCGCGCTTCGCGCTGGCGGCCTGCAACCTGGCGACCCTCGGCAGCTTTCTGCTGTTTGCCTGGCTGTCGCTGCAAGGACAATTCCGCTCGTCGGGCGACTACATGCAGCGTTACTGGGCGGACGGTTTTCCGCCAGTGACGCAGCCCCTGAAGCTGGCGGCATGGCTGCTGCTCACGCACACCGGCGAGCTGCTCGCCTACCCGATCGGCGGCGAGCGCTGCGGCAGCATTCTCACGGCGATCTGCTGTGGCGTCGGAGTCTGGATTCTCGCGCGGAAGCGGCAGCATACCCTGCTGTGCATGTTCGCGGGGATCGCCCTGCTGGCGCTGATCGCCGCGGCGCTGCGGCGCTATCCCTATGGCGACAATTCGCGGCTGGTGCAGTACCTCGCACCGCCGATCTGCCTGCTGGCTGGGCTCGGAGCGGCGGGGCTGATCACCGCGCTGGGGTCGGCCAAGAGCCAGCGCCGCGCCGCGCTGGTCCTCACAATGCTGCTCGGTCTGGGCGGGACGGCCATCGTGGGATTCGACCTCGTTCATCCGTACAAATATCGCGCCGACTACGTGCATCGCGGGTTCGCCCAGTGGTTCTGGTCGAACCAGCCACCGGGTGCGGATGTCATCAGCCTGCGGCCGGAGGACTTCCAGCGCTTTTCCACCAATTGGGATCGTTGCGCGTATCGCTGCATGCAGCGGATCTACGCGCCGCAGCCTGGCGACGCGCCAAATGGGCCGGCGCCCAGCGGGCGGCCCTTCCGCTGCGTGCTGTATCGCTCGACCGACGCCAAAGCGGACGAGCAGGCTCTGGCTGCCTGGCTCGACGATATGCGGGCCAGGTACGAACTGGTGGAACAGCGCCGGTTCACGGTCAATCTGTCGATTCCGCGGCGGAAGGTCATCTTCGGCGACTACGCCGTCTATGAGTTCGCGCCGCGCGGCGGGACGAGCGTCGCCCGCACGCCGGCCGAGGCCGGTAGGCTGCAACGCTAGCAGCGATTCGGCTGGACGCAAATCGCGCCGCTCGCTACGCTCCGCGCCGCTGAATCTGGAGAAACCGCTCATGAGAACGCTCACGCGTGCGCTGGTCCTCGTCGTCGCTACAGTTACCGCGCCCCTGGCCGCCCGCGGGCAGGACTTTCGCGTCGATACCGAGTTGTTCGTGGGGACGGAAAAAACGCCCGCGCTCGAGACGCTTACGATCTTCACCGACGGGCTGGTCTACGATTTCGTCCTCACCGAGCCGCGGGAGGTCGTGATCCTCGACACGCAGCGGGGACGCTTCTCGCTGCTCGACGAGTCGCGCCAGGTCCGCGCCAGCATGGCCACGCAGGACCTGCTCGACTTCACGCTCGCCCTGGAATCGCACGCCGCGACAGGCAAAAACGCTCTCTTGGCCTTCGCCGCCCGGCCCAAGTTTCAAACCGCCGAAAAAACGGTCGATGAAAACGGCCAGTCGCTGCTCGAACTGCGGCTGTCCGGCAAGCCGATCGAGTACGTCGTCCTCGGCGCGCGCAGCGAGCGACCCGAGGCGGCGAAGATCTATCGCCACTTCGCCGACTGGTACGCCCGCCTCAACGCCACGCGGCCCGGCAATCTGCCCGCCGGTGCCCGGCTGGCCGTCAACGAGGAACTCGGCCGCCGCGAATTGCTGCCGCGCGAGGTGACGCGGATCATCACGCCCGCCAACCCGCTGGCTCGCAAGCTGGAAGTCAAAACGCGGCACCTCGTGAATTGGACGCTGTCGGGTGAGGACCGGCGGCGGATCGAGCGGGCGGGCGACTGGCTCGCGACCTATCGGCCGATCAGCTACGACGAATACCGCGGCGCTAACCGCCAGCCGCCGGCCCAGCAGGCCAAACGCTAAACCGTAGCCGACGCTGCCATCGTCGGCGGCATCAGCCGACCTTGGCGATCAATCGGTACATGACGCCGAGATATTCCTCGGCCTCATTGCACGGCATGACCAGCGGCGGGCTGACGCGAATGACCTTGCCGGCCAGCGGTCCCAGCAGGTGAATCGCCCGGCCTTGCTCGTCGCCACGATAGCAGGCCTCCACGCACGCGCGGGCCACGGCATCGGCCGGCAGATCGCCGACGGCGCGGCATTCGACGCCCCACACGACGCCTTCGCCGCGGACGTGAGCGACCGCCGGCAGTTCGCACAGTTTGAGCAGCCCGCGCTCGACCACCTGCGAGAGCTGTTTCGCTCGCTGGAGGACATCGGTCGATTCGTACTCATCGAGGGTGGCCAGCACGGCCGCACTGGCGAGCGGGTTGGCGCTCCAGGTGTCCGAGCCTTCGCCGTAATGCATGTTGGCGAATACGTCCGCCCGGCCGACAGCGGCGCTCACCGCCACGCCGTTCCCGAGCCCCTTACCCAGCACGACGATGTCCGGCTCGACGCCGTAGGTGCTGAACGCGAACAGCTCGCCCGTCCGGCCGAAGTTCGCCTGCACTTCGTCGAGGATGAACAGGATGTCGTGCTCGCGGCAGAACCGCTCCAGCAATTGCAGATACTCGTGCTGCGGATGGAACGAACCGCCGCCGCCCAGATAGGGCTCGGTGACTAGCGCGCAGATCCGGCTGCCATGCTCATCCCACTGGCGGTTCAGCTCGGCCTCATAGGGCGCGAGATTCAGCGGCTGCTTGCGGCGGTTGACGCTGATGCACTCCTCGCGCGGGAAGCCGATGAATTTAACTCGCGGGTCGCGCTCCGGATCGGTCTCGCTGCC
>DASRJB010000696.1:0-5668 GCA_035649715.1 Pirellulaceae bacterium | reverse complement strand
CAGCGGCGGCGAACGATTCGCTGGCACGCACCAGCCAGGGATACGGCTGCCGGGCGAGGCGGTCGTACCATTCGCGGTGCTGGAAGTGGCTGAACTCGGCCAGCCGCTTGTAGAGCCGGCGAGTGGGGCCAAACAGTCCGGACAAGAGCTCGTCGGCCGGCGTCCTGTAGCTCGCGACTCCGTCGCGAGTTCCCGCGACGGAGTCGCGGGCTACTGCCAGCAATTGATCGATAAACGCCGGCTCGCTCTGCCGGAAGAGCTGGTCGAGATCGAGCTGCCCGTGCAGCAGGAAGAAGGCCCGCTGCAGCATGGCCGTGGCCGAGCGGACGGCGTGATGCCAATAGACCTCGCTGAACATCACGTAGCGGGCGAAGACCATCATCTCGGCGGCCGTGCGGCCCTTGTGGCTGATCGCCAGGCCGTCGCCCGCCTGGTTGAGGCAAAGACTGCCGATCAGCCGCTGCTGGTCGTAGTTGCGGCCATAGGGCACGCCCGCGTGGAGGCTGTCGCGGCCCAGGTAGTCCATCTTGTCGATGTCGATCGGCCCGCTCAGCAGGCTCTTGAGCAGGCGCTGCCGCGTCCCCGTCGGCTTCTCCGAGAGCAGCGCGGTGACATCCCGCGGCTGCACACTCCACTCATCTCGAAGCGTGTCGGCGATCTCGCCCTCCAGCAGAAAACTGTTGGCAAACAGCTCGTGCGTCGGCACGCCGGGCAGGGCCATGTCCTCGATCGCATGGCAGAACGGCCAGTGGCCCAAGTCGTGCAGCAGCGCCGCACAGAGCAGGGCTTCCGCGTCCTGCGGCCTCACCGTCGCCGCGAACCGCTCGTCGCCCGCGAGCTGCTTCAAGTAGACCAGCGCGTTGCGATAGACGCCCAGAGAATGCTCCAGCCGCGAGTGGCAGGCACCGGGATAGACGAGCGAAACCAGGCCGAGCTGGCTGACGCGGGCCAGGCGGCGAAACTCCGGCGCGTCGAGCAGCAGCCGCACGCGCTCGGTCAGCGGTACGTCTTCCTCGTGCGGAATCCGCACGAGGTGCCGGCGGGTGTCGAGGGCGCGGAGTTCGGGGATAGCGGCCAGAGACATCGGAATTCAGAATGCAGAATGCAGAGTGGGAATGCTAGCTGGCGTTGCTTCCGGCTTTCTACGATTGTGTCAAAATGGGGTGCGGCGTACTATCCGCGGCCCACTTCTATGATCGACTACGACATTCAGCGGTGCAGCCGGCGGTGCGCGGCGAGCGATCGCGAGCTGAAGAACGGCGAGGAGTGCTACTCGGTGCTGATCGAGCAGGCCGGCGGCATTGTGCGCCGCGACTATTCCGCGGAAGGCTGGCCGGGGCCGCCCGATAACGCGATCGGCTGGTGGAAATCGACCGTGATCGATCCGAACGCCGGCCGCATGTCGTGGGCTCCGAACGATGTAATGCTCCATTACTTCGAGCGGCTGGCGGACGACCCGGCGGCCGAAGACGCCCGCTATGTGCTCGCGCTGCTGCTCGTGCGGCGGCGCGTGCTGCGGGTCGATGGGAACGAAACGGACGCCGGCGGACGGCCGCTGCTCGTTCTCTACTGTGGCCGCAACGAAGCCCAGTACCGTGTGGCCGAGGTGGCGCCCACGCCCGAGCGGACCGCGGCCATCCAGCAGCAGCTGGCGGATTTGTTGCAGACGAATGGATCGTAGTCGTCTCGCTCCGCGAGACGAATCCTCACGCGGAGCGTGAGGCCAACGATTGACGGCTTCAAGGATGAAACGGTGAACGAGCGCTGGCTGGTGCTGATGATCCTGCTCGCCGCGGCCGGCTGCCGCTCGACGCACTGGCTGCGGCGGGGCGGAGGCGATCCGCCGCCGATCGCGTTCTCGGCGCTGCCCAGCCCGGAAGAGGCCGTGACGGCGGTCAACGCGAACACGCAGCGGGTGCAGTCGCTCCAGACGCAGGGCGCGACCGTCTCGATCCCCGGCGCACCATCGATCGGCGCGGAAATCCAGGTCGAACGTCCCCGCCGGCTGCGGTTCCGCGCGGGAACGCAGTTGCTTGGGCCGGAGCTCGATCTGGGGACGAACGACGAGCTGTTCTGGCTGTGGGCCGCGCGGATGCCCGGCTCCGCGGTTTACTTCGCCCGCCACGAGCAGTTCGCCAGCAGCCCGGCGCGGCAGATGCTCTCCATCGAGCCGGCCTGGCTGATCGAGGCTTTGGGCCTGGTCGAAATCGACCCGGCCAGCGTGATCGAAGGCCCGCACGCCGACGGCAAGGACCGCGTCAAGCTCAAAACGACGCTGCCATCGTCCGGAATGCCCTACACGCGGCTGGTAATCCTGCACAGCAAATACGCCTGGGTTCTGGAGCAGCACGTGTATGACGAGCGGGAGCAGCTGATCGCGTCCGCCCGCGCCAGCGGCCACGAGTTCTATTCGCTCGACGGCGTTTCGCTGCCCAAGCGGATCGAGGTCAACATGCCGCTGGGGCAGATGCGGTTTCAGCTCGACGTGACCCGCTGGGGCATCAATCAGCCGCTGGCCGATGGCCCAGCGCTGTTCGAGCTGCCGCGGGCCGCTCTCTCGAACTATCCGTTCCTCGATCTGGCCGATCCGAACTTCATCCCTCCCGGCGGCACGACGCCCGTCGAGCAACCGGCGCCGCGGACTTCGCACGTTCCCGCCGATCACTACCGCCAGCGGCTCCGCGGCTTCTCGCAGTGGCGGTAGGGCTCCGCGGAATCTGTTCTCGTTGACCTTTCCAGTGGCGAAGCCTAGATTGCGCCTAACGGACGTTGGGGGGCGGCACGACCTTTCGGTCAGGCGGCTTTGTCGAGGCAGCAATGGCTATTCAGCGCATTGCGATTGCGCCCGTTGCGGGGGCGGCCCTCTGGCTCCTGTGCGGATGCGGCGGCGACTCCTTGGGCCGGCATGCCATCTCAGGCTCGGTGTCCGTTGATGGCACGCCGCTCGCGAAAGGCAACATCAGCTTTCAACCCACGGACAATCAGCCGACGTCGAGCGGCGCGGTTGTCACGGGCGGCAAGTTCTCGATTCCGCGCGAGAGCGGTCTCGTGGTCGGCAAGTACCGGGTCGTCGTCAATGCCGCTGTGCCGGGCACCGAGGGAAAGGCGATTCCCGCCGATGCCCAGCCGGGCGATCCGCCGGCTCCGGCGATCGAGATGATTCCGCCCGACTGGAATGTGTCGAGCCAGCACACCATTGAGGTCAAACGCGAAGGTCCGTTCGACTTTCCCTTTGAGATTTCGACGAAAGGCAAGTAGAGCGGACCTGTTGAAGTCGTCTCGTTCACAAACCGACCCGCTTCCGGAGGCTGCCATGGCTACTTCGAAACGAGCGTTCACGCTGGTCGAGTTGCTGGTTGTCATCGCCATCATCGGAGTGCTGGTCGCTCTTCTCTTGCCGGCGGTGCAGTCGGCCCGCGAAGCAGCCCGCCGCATGCAGTGCGGGAACAACCTCAAACAGATCACCTTGGGCGTACACAACTATGCCGACACCTACCGCGGCGCGCTTCCCGTCGGCGAGTATTCGTGGGGCTGGGGAACCTGGCTCGTCGGAATGCTTCCGTACATCGAGCAGAAAAACCTCTTCGACCTCTATCAGGGCTACGGCGGCATCAATGCCGCCGGGGGCATCGATACGAACTTCGCCTACAGCGCGACCATCAACTTGCCTGTCACGCGCTCAACGCTCAACACCTACACCTGCCCGAGCGACAACAAGGTGCGACCTCGCGGCGTGATTACCTTCCACAATTATCTGGCCAACCACGGCAACACGACCTACGGGCGGCAGGCGACTTTCGGCACGATGAGCAACGGGCAGCCAAACCGGTTCGGAGGCGCGCCGTTTATCAACGTGGGTAATTCCAACACAATTCCGCAGGTCATTCGCCTGGCGGAGATTGTGGACGGCCTGAGCAACACGCTGGCATTTTCCGAAACGATCAAGGGCCAGCCGAACGGGCAGGATCTGCGCGGTTTCGCCTGGTGGAGCAGCGGCGCACACTTCGAGACCAATCTGATGCCGAATTCCAACCAGCCGGACGTGGTCGAGCAGGATCCCTACTGCGTCAACCAGCGCCCCAATCCGCCCTGCGTTGGGCCGACGTCCGCCAATCCGCAGAACATCGCCGCCCGCAGCCGCCATCCCAGCGGCGTCCAGGTCTCGCTCTGTGACGGCTCCGTCCGTTTCATTTCCAACAACATATTTCTCGACAACTGGCGCGCGATCAGCACCACCGGCGGCGGGGAAACGGTCAGCGATTTTTGATTTCGTGCCGCCATCAGGCCTCGGGCCGCAGCAGCGGAAAGAGGATCACGTCGCGGATCGAGGGGCTGTTGGTGAGCAGCATGACCAGCCGGTCGATGCCGATCCCCAGGCCGCCCGCCGGCGGCATGCCGTGCCTCAAGGCGCGGATGAAGTCGTGGTCCATCTTGGCCATCGAGTTTTCCTCGGCGAGGCCGGCGAGCTGCGTCTGGAAGAGCTGTTCCTGCAGGTCGGGATCGTTCAGCTCGGTATAGGCGTTGGCGACTTCCATGCCCTGCACGAATAGCTCGAACCGCTCGGCCACCGCGGGGTTCGACCGCTTCCGCTTGGTGAGTGGGCAAATGCTCGCGGGATAATCGATGACGAAGATCGGGCCGGTGAGGGCGTCCTCGACCTGATCCTCGAAGACCTCGCTCTTGATCACGTCGGGATGCTTGCCGGCCGTGTCGAAACCGATCCGGTCGGCGAGGCCCTTCACGGCAGCCTGGTCCTGCGGATCGATGCCGGTTTCTTCGCGGAACAGCTCGTCGTAGGTCTTGCGGTCGAACGGCGGCGTGAAGTCGATGACGGTGTCGCCCTCTGGGCGCGCAGCATTATTGCCCCAGGACCGCTTGAAGTTACCGTCGATGGCGGTGATTGCATCGGCGATGATCGCCTCGGTCAGGTCCATCATCGAGCCGTAGTCGCCGAAGGCCTGATAGACCTCGAGCATCGTGAACTCGGGATTGTGCCGCGGGCTGATGCCTTCGTTGCGATAGACGCGGCCCAGCTCATAGACCCGCTCCATGCCGCCGACCAGCAGCCGCTTGAGGTGCAGCTCCAGGGCGATCCGCAGCACCAGGCCGATGTCGAGCGTGTTGTGGTGGGTCTTGAAGGGCCGGGCCGCCGCTCCGCCGGCGATGGTGTGCAGCGTCGGGCCTTCGATCTCGCAGAAGCCGCGGGCGTTTAGCGTGCCGCGGATCGACTGCACGATCTTGGTGCGGTTGCGGAAGCGGTCGAGCACTCCGTCGCCGTACGCCAGGTCGAGATACCGCATCCGCTGCCGCAGCTCCGGGTCGGCCAGGCCCGAATGCTTGTCGGGGGGCGGGGCGAGGCTCTTGCTCAGGAAGTGCAACTTCTCGGCGAAGATCGTCAACTCGCCGGTCTTCGTATAGGCCAGCTTGCCGTCCACGCCAATGATGTCGCCCAGGTCAAAGCACTCGGCCAGAGCCCAGCTCTCATCGCCGACCTGCGCCTTGCCGACCAGCAACTGGAGGTTGCCGGTCCAGTCCTGGATGTTGAGGAACCGCAGCTTCCCCGCGTCGCGCGATAGCACGATCCGCCCCGCCGCCCGCACCTTGGGGCCCGACCACTCTCCCTTGCCCTGGTCTTGCAGCCAGCCGCGGAAGTCGAGCTCGGGCTCCT
>DASRJB010000695.1:0-3018 GCA_035649715.1 Pirellulaceae bacterium | reverse complement strand
TCGCCGCCCTCCATGCCATACGGCAGAAAGGGTCCCCGGCGCTGTGAGAGAATTGAGACCGTTAGCTCCCTGAGAAATTCAATTCGGCGCACGACGCCGTCGCCCCCGCGGTGTTTGCCGCGTCCGCCCGAGCCTCGGCGGATTGAAAACTCCAGCAGCCGCGCCGGAAAGCGCCGCTCCAGCACCTCTGGATCGGTCAGCCGCGTGTTGGTCATGTGCGTGTGAACGGCATCGGCCCCGTGGCATTCCACCGTCGCGCCGCTGCCGCCGCAGATCGTCTCGTAGTAGCCGAATGCCGCGTCGCCAAAGAGAAGGTTGTTCATCGTCCCCTGGCTGGCCGCCGCCAACTGGAATGTTCCCAAGAGCACATCGACCACGCGCTGGCTCGTTTCCACGTTGCCGCAGGCGATAGCCGCACATTCCTCGGGTCGCTCGCGCGCCGGCGGGTTCAGCAGGCACTCGGGCAGAATAAGTTCCACCGGCTTGAGCAGCCCCTGATTGAGCGGAATCTCCTCGCCAATCAGCAGCCGCAGGCAATACATGATTGCCGCCGAGACGATCGCCCGATTGGCGTTCAGGTTGCCGGGCAGGACGGGGCCTGTTCCTGAAAAGTCGATGGTCGCGCGATCCCCATCGATGCTCACCGCCACGGCAATCGGCGAGCCGTCATCGAGATGATCGACAAACTCGCGGCGTCCCGGCGGCAGCTTCGCCAGTGCTGCTCGCATCTTCCGTTCCGCGGCATCCTGAATATGCCGCATGTACGCTTCCACAACCGGCCACGATTGCTCGGCGATGAATGCCGACAAGTCGCGGACCCCTTGATGATTGGCTGTGATCTGCGCCGTGATGTCGGCCAGGTTGTCCTCGACCGCGCGGCTGGGATACGGGCCCGACAGGAGGGCCTGCCGCAGTACATCGAGCCGCAGCTTGCCGCCGTCGGCCAGCTTGAGATTCCGCAGCAAAACTCCCTCTTCCGCCAGGCTTTTGGAAAACGGCGGCATCGAGCCGGGTGTGATGCCGCCGATCTCCGCGTGATGCGCGCGGCTGGCGACAAAAAAACGGAGTGCATCGTCAAACACCGGCGTGACAACGGTTACATCCGGCAAGTGCGAGCCGCCCCGATACGGGTCGTTGGTGACGAACACATCTCCTGGCCGCATGTTCGGATTGTCGGCGAACACTTGCCGTACCGTCTGGCTCATCGCCCCGAGATGCACGGGGATATGCGGCGCGTTGACCACCAGATCGCCGTCGGCGGTGAAGATCGCGCACGAGAAGTCAAGTCGCTCCTTCACGTTGACGCTGCCGGCCGTGTTCCTGAGCGTGATTCCCATCTGGGTTGCGATGGCGGTCAGCCGGCCGTTAAATAGTTCCAGTTGAATGGGATCTGCCTGCGTTGATGTCCCCGCGGCGGTTGAAGTATTGCCCGCCTCGTCGCTGAGCACCAATTCGCCGCCGGGAAGCACTTCGCCGCGCCAGCCCGCCTCCATCACGGTGGTCGTCAGCGGCTCCACGACGAGTGCGGGACCGTCGAGCTTTGTGCCGGCGGGCAAATCTTCGCGTCGATAAACGGGAAAGCGCCCGCTTGGCGCCAACACGATCTGCGGCGGTTGGCTGGAAGGGTTTCTGAACAGGTTGGGAGCCTGTGCTGCGGTGTGGCCCACTGCCTCCACCCGCGCCGCCACAATTTCCAGCGGTCGCCCCTCGTGCAGGTAGCCATAGAGCTGCTGATGCACCGCGGCAAACTCCTGGGCGTAATCGCCGTCAGACGGCTCGGCGACCGTGATGTACGCATCGACGCCCCGGTACTGCAAATCGAGCGACCGCCGAAGTTCGATTCGCTCCCGCGGCACTCCCTCCGCTTCGACGTGCGCAACGGCTGCCGCGGCCAATTCGTCGAACTTCGATTCCGTCCGCGACAGGCTATCCGCCAACAGCGGCTCGTAGATGCCTGCCACTTCGTGCCGCACCACGTCCGCCAGGCCAATCCCTAGCGCGCTGAGCACGCCGGCATCAGGGTGGATCAAGATGCGACGAATGCCGAGCTGGCGGGAGATTGCACAGGCGTGCTGCGGCCCGGCCGATCCAAAGGCGACGAGGACAAAGTCGGCCGGCTGGTATCCCTTGGCCAGCGAGATGGAGCGGATCGTCTGCGCCATGTTGGCGTTGGCGATCGCCAGAAAACCCTCCGCCAGCTCGGTCGCCGACAACGGCTTTCCCGCCGCGGCAACCTCGCCGGCAATCTGGGCCAGCCGCTGCTCGACTGCCGCATGGGACAGGGAAAAGGGAAAATGTTCCTCGATGAGCCGCCCTAGGAACAGATTGCAGTCGGTGACGGTCAGTGGGCCGCCGCGGCCATAGCAGGCAGGCCCGGGATCGGCGCCCGCACTTTCCGGGCCCACGACCAGTTTTACGCCGTCGAAGCGGCAGATCGATCCGCCGCCAGCCGCAACCGTCTCGATGGCCAGCATTGGCGCGACGATCCGCACGCCTGCCTTCTCGGTCTCGTGCTCGTACTCGAAGCGGCCGTCGAATCGAGCGACATCAGTACTCGTGCCTCCCATGTCGAAGCCGATCGCCTTGGCGAATCCCGCGGCTTGCGCCGCTCGAGAAAAGCCGACTACGCCGCCGGCGGGGCCGGAGAGGATGCTGTCCTTGCCACTGAACCGCTCGCCGGACACCAGGCCCCCGCTGCTGGTCATCAGGCGCACGTCGCTGCCGGGGAGTGCCGACCGCAGGCGCTCCACATATTGCCGCAGGAGCGGATTGAGATAGGCATCGACGACGGTCGTGTCGCCGCGGGAGACGATTTTCATCAGCGGCGCGACGCGACTGGACAGGCTGATTTCCGCGAATCCGGCCTGACGGGCGAGTGTTTCGAGCTGCTCTTCGTGCGACGGATTCGCGTAGCTATTAAGCAGGCAAATCGCCAAGGACTCAATTCCCGCGTCGCGCAGCGCCGTTAATTTCCCCAGCGCATCCCCTGCATCCAGCGGCGCAAGGATCTGGCCGTCG
>DASRJB010000694.1:0-5923 GCA_035649715.1 Pirellulaceae bacterium | reverse complement strand
CCGATCTGAGCTCTTGCCTGCCGCACCGCCAGGAGCGCACACGATCATCGGCACCCGCGCCGCCACTTCAAACACCGAGCCGTGTTTGGACCATTTGCCTTTCTCGCCCAGGTGATAGCCGTGGTCGCCGAACAGGACGATCACCGTCTTGTCGCGGAGGCCCAGCCGCTCGACGCGGTCGAGCACGCGGCCGATTTGTCGATCGACGAACGTCGTCGAGGCGTAATATGCTTCGATCACCTCCTGAGCCGCCTCGCGCGAAGCCTCGCGGCCGATGAACAGGTCGCCGCTCCGCTTGGGAATCGAGGCCTCGGGAAATCCCTCGGGCGCGGCGGGCAGTGCGGCAAAATCCGGCGGCAGCGGCATCCTGGCCGCGTCGTACAAGTCGAAGAGCATCGCCGGGGCCGTGGGCGGGCTGTGCGGCTTGCTGAAGCCGACGGCCAGGAAGAACGGCTTGTCCTTCAGCTCGTCCAGCAGGGCGATGGCCCGCGTGGCCGATTTGTAATCACCGTGCGACTCGCCGTCGCCCTCCAGCTTGACGATCCGGTCCGAGAGCATCGGGTTCTGCCCCGGCCGCGTCTTTTGATCGACCCGCTGCTCGCCGCCGATCGTCCAGTTTTCCGTGTCGTCGATGCCGCCGTGAAAGATCTTGCCGGTGCGGGCCGTGACGTAGCCGTGGCTCTTGAAATGCTGCGGCAGCGAGACGAAATCCGGGTGGGCGTCGCGGAAGTAAGTGCGGTTGTCCAGCACGCCCGTCGTATTCGGATGCCGCCCGGTCAGCAGGCTCGACCGCGACGGATTGCAGAGCGGATACTGACAGTTGGCCCGGTCGAACCGCACTCCCCAGCCGGCCAGCCGGTCGAAATTCGGCGTATCGATCAGCTTGTTGCCGTAGCAGCCCAGCTCCGGCCGCAGATCGTCGCTGGCGATCAGCAGCACGTTGAGCTTCTGGGCGTCGGCCGTTCGCACGCAGAGTAATGCCGCCGATAGGGCAATTGCGAGCGCGAGGAGTCGTCGGAACATATGGGCCTCACCGAAGACAACTGCAGAGCACGGGCTGATAGGAGTAGTTGCATTCGCTAAGCTAGGTGCGATGACAACGCATTGCAACACTCGCGGTCTGCTGCCGGCGATTGCCCTGATCCTTGCGGCGAATTTGCGGGCCGCCGAGCTGCCGTGGATCAAGGTCAGCGGCGATCAGAAGTCGTTCGTGACCGAGCCGGGCGGGCAGCCGTTCGTGCCGTGGGGTTTCAATTACGATCACGACGAGACCAAGGCCGCTCGGCTGATCGAGGACTATTGGGAGGGCGAGTGGCCCAAAGTCGAGGCCGATTTTCGCGAGATGAAGGAGCTGGGGGCCAACGTCGTCCGTATCCACCTGCAGTTCGGCAAATTCATGGAGGCGGCGGACAAGCCGAGCGAGCGTTCGCTGGCGCAGTTGGCCCGGCTGGTCAAGCTGGCCGAGGCGACCGGGCTGTACCTCGATCTGACGGGCCTGGCTTGCTACCACAAGAAAGACGTGCCCGCGTGGTACGACGCGCTGGAGGAGGGCGAGCGCTGGGCGGCGCAGGCGGCATTCTGGAAGGCCGTTGCCGCCACGTGCAAGGACAGCCCGGCCATTTTCTGCTACGACCTGATGAACGAGCCGGTCGTGCCGGGGCGCGTCGGCCGGGCCGCCGATTGGCTCGGGCCGCCGCTGGGCGACAAGCATTTTGTGCAATATATCACGCGGGAGGCGAAGGGCCGCGAGCGGCACGATATTGCCAGGCAGTGGATCGAGGTGCTCGTGAAGGCGATCCGCGCGGTCGATCGGCGGCACCTGATCACGGTTGGCCTCGTGCCCTGGAGCCTGGACAAGCCGGGGCTTACATCGGGCTTTGTGCCGGACAAGATCGCCGGCGAGCTCGACTTCGTCGCGGTACACGTCTATCCGGAGGCGGGCAAGCTCGATGAAGCGCTGGAAACGCTCGCGGGGTTCAATATCGGCAAGCCGGTCGTGGTCGAAGAGATGTTCTGCCTCAAATGCTCGGCCGACGAACTGGGGCGGTTCATCGACCAGTCGCGCGAGAAAAAGACGGCCGCCGGCTGGATTGGCTTTTACTGGGGCCGCACGCCGGAGGAACTCCGCGGCGGCGCGACGCTGGCCGAGGCATTCACGTTGTCGTGGCTGGAGCTGTTCCAGAAGAAGCGCGCGGAGTTGTTTACGAAGTAAGGCAGTTAAACACGAAGGTCACAAAGAGCACGAAGAGAATGTGATATGGCAAGCAAAAAAATCCTGATGCTGGTCGGCGATTATGTGGAAGACTACGAAGTCATGGTCCCGTTCCAGATGCTGCTGATGGTCGGCCACGACGTGCAGGCGGTTTGTCCCGGCAAGAAGGCCGGGCAGACTGTGGCCACGGCCATTCACGATTTCGAAGGCGAACAGACGTATAGCGAAAAACGCGGGCACAACTTCCGCCTCAACGCCTCGTTCGACGAGATCGACGAGAAGACTTTCGACGCCCTGGTCATTCCCGGCGGCCGCGCGCCGGAGTATCTGCGGCTGAATCCCCGCGTGGTCGAGATCGTGCGGCATTTTGCCAACATGAAGAAGCCGATCGCCGCGATCTGCCACGGGGTGCAGTTGCTCTCAGCGGCGGGCGTGATCCGTGGCCGCCGCGTGAGCGCCTATCCGGCTTGCCGCACCGAGGTGGATTTGGCCGGCGGCGAATTCGTCCCCGCCAATAGCACTTTCGACAACGCCCACACCGACGGCAACCTGATCACCGCCCCGGCCTGGCCCGCTCATCCGGCCTGGATGCGGCAATTCCTGGCCGCGCTGAGTTAGCCGTTGACGACGCTGGCAGCGTCGCCTACGAGTATTGACGCCCTGCAAGTGCGCCCGCAAACTCAATTCTCCCTTCCCGATTCATCCGCCGCTTGAGGCCGCCGTGCCCGGAAACGATCCTTTGGCAGCGCTGCGCGAGGCGCTGGCACTCTCGCCCGACAATGTCCCGCTACGCCAGCACCTGGCCGAGTCGCTGCTGGGGAGCGGGCAGCCGGAGCAGGCGGAGGCCGAATTCAAGGCGGCGCTGGCACTCGCGCCGGAAAGCACGGGCCTCAAGATCGGGCTGGCCCGGGCATTTCTCGCGCAGCAGAAGGCCTCGGCGGCGCTGGTCATTCTGGAGGCCATGGTGCAGCGCCGCGATGCGCCCGGTCTGGCCCACGTGCTGCTGGCCCGGCTGCAGTTCGGCCGCGGCGAAGTCCCTCAGGCTGTCGCGCAGTACAAGCTCGGAGTCGAAAAGGACCCCGCGGCCGCGGATCTCGCGTTCGCGGGGCAGCTCGGCATCGACAGCACCGCGGAAGACTCCGAAGTGGTCGATGGCCGCATGCGGGCCGCCTGGGACGAGCCGGGCGGCGCGGCGACCGAGATCGAGCGGCCCAAGATCAACTTCGAAAGCGTCGGCGGCATGGAGGCCCTCAAGGAGGAAATCCGCCTCAAGATCATCCACCCGCTCAACCATCCCGAGCTCTACAAGGCCTACGGCAAGGCGATCGGCGGCGGGATGCTGATGTACGGTCCGCCGGGCTGCGGCAAGACGCACCTGGCCCGGGCAACGGCCGGCGAGATCAAGGCCGCTTTCATCGCCGTCGGCATCAACGACGTGCTCGACATGTGGATCGGCAACAGCGAGCGAAACCTGCATGCCCTCTTCGAGCAGGCCCGCGAGAACAAGCCCTGCGTACTGTTCTTCGACGAGGCGGACGCCCTGGGGGCCAAGCGGTCGGACATGCATCATGCCGGCAACCGCCACCTGATCAACCAGTTTCTGGCCGAGATGGACGGCATTCAGTCGTCGAACGAGGGTCTGCTGATCCTGGCGGCGACGAACTCTCCCTGGCACCTCGATCCTGCGTTCCGCCGCCCCGGCCGGTTTGACCGCGTGCTGTTCGTTCCGCCCCCTGACGCCGCCGCGCGGGCCAGCATCCTGCGGATTCTCGTCAAGGGCAAGCCGGTGCAGGACCTCGACCTGAACTTGCTCGCGAAGAAGACCGACCAGTTCTCCGGCGCGGATCTGAAGGCCGTCGTCGATCTGGCGATCGAAGGCAAGCTCCGCGAGGCGCTCAAGGCCGGCGTGCCCAAGCCGCTGACCACGGCCGACCTGCTGGGCGCGGCCGCGCAGCTGAAACCGACCACCAAGGAATGGTTCGCCACCGCCCGCAACCACGCGCTGTACTCCAACCAGGGCGGCGTCTACGACGACATTCTCAAGTACCTCAAGCTGACGTGAACGACGCCCACTTCCAGCGCGGGTCGCTGCTCTATCACCAGGGGCGATACGCGGACGCGATCGGCGAGTTGCAGCTCCAACTGGCAGCGGGCGAGTCGTTTCTCACCCACAGCCTGCTGGCGCTCTGTTTCTCGGAGCAGCAGAAATATCCGGAGGCGATGGAGCACGTCCAGCGCGCGATCCATCTAGCGCCCGATAAGCCGCTGGGACACTATGCCCTGGCGCAGGTGCTGCTGCAGCGTAACCGCCCCGCCGAGGCCCAGGCCGCGATCGAGGAGGCGATCCGGCTTGATCCCTCCGATGCCGACTATTACGCCTTGCTCGGCGGCATCGCATTGCGGCAAAGCCGCTGGCGCGACGCCCTGAACGCGGCCAATCAGGGACTCGCGATCGAGCCGGAACACCAGTTTCTGATCAACCTGCGGGCGACGGCCCTCGTCAAGCTGGGGGACCGGGCCGCCGCAGCCGCGACCATGGGCCAGGCGCTGGCCCGCCGCCCCGACGACCCGCTGACGCACGCCAACCAAGGCTGGGCCCTGCTCCACGAAGGCCAGCCCTACAAAGCGCTGGAGCACTTTCGCGAGGCCCTGCGGCTGAACCCCGAGCTGGAATGGGCCCGCCTTGGCATCGTCGAGGCCCTCAAGGCCCGCAACTTCCTGTACCGAGCGATGCTGGGCTATTTCCTGTGGATGTCCCGGCTGCCGGCAAACGTGCGTATCGGCCTGGTAGGTGGGGCGCTGGCCGCCAACTGGATCATTGGCGATCTGGCCGTCCGTTCGCCGCACCTCGCTCCATTCCTGTGGCCGGTGCTCTACGCCTACTTTGCATTCGTGCTGCTGTCGTGGCTGTCGTATCCGTTATTCAATTTGCTGCTGCGGATTGATAAGTTCGGCCGGCACGCCTTGTCGGCCGACCAGCGGAGCGGGGCGAACGTGCTGGCGGTCTGCCTCGGCATCTTTTTGCTCGCCGCGGGCCGGTCGATCGCTGCCCGGCTAGGCTGGTTCGGCCCCACAGCCGTCCGGCAGGTCGAACTGATCGACTATTGCACGCAAATGTGCGCCCTGTTGGCCCTGCCCGCTTCGGCCATCTACATTTGCGACTCCGGCTGGCCACGGCAAGTGATGATCGCGATTACCGCCGCCCTCGCCGCGGCCGTCGCCCTCGTCTCGCTGGTCGTCGGCTTTCCGTTGTCGGACGTCTCTCCGCTGATTCTGGCGCCACTGGTAATGGTCATTCGCGCCCTTCCCTTCGGCATGCTCGCCTCGCAAATCGCCGCGAACTACTTGATGGGCGCTTCGCCGAAAAAGTAACCACGCCGTCACCGCGGCCTTGAGGGCGACAGAGCGTCGCTTGACGACGCGTTAGGCGACAGGATGTCGCCGAAGGCGGCGATTCAGCGCCCGCTGCCGGACACAACGTCGATCTCGTCCACGATCCGCAGTACGCCCGGCACGTGCTGCACCGCATGGAGCACGAGCTGCTTCTCATGGAACGATCGCGCCGGTCCGCGGAGCGTGACGGTAGCCTGTTGAGCTTCAATGGTCAGCCCCGCCGCGGTCCGCAGCCCGCGCTGACGCAGGGCAACCCTTACCGACTCGGCCAATCGCTCATCGCCTACGGACAGAGCCGCCATCAGTGCGGGAAGAGCA
>DASRJB010000693.1:0-5524 GCA_035649715.1 Pirellulaceae bacterium | reverse complement strand
TGAAACTCTTAAGGCAATCTATCCTGAGCGATCGATATCGCGCTTCGCCAGGCCGGAGCTCTCGCCCGATGGTCGAAGCGTCGCCTGCGGCCTGGAGTTGGTCGATCTGCCTACAGGCGCTAAACAGAGCGTGGCCGGTCCCACATACTTCTTTGTCAAGGGCGGCCAATGGTCAGTCTCACGTCGCTGTGACATGGCAGTCTTTCGTGAGGATGGTGATTGGCGGTGGCGGTTGGCATTGCCGCTGTGGCGCCACTTGTGCCGACACAATGACGGCGGACAACTGGTCGCCTTCGACATCGCCACGGGACGAGAAATCTGTGCCTCGCCGAATTACGAGCGCGAGACCATCGTTAGCCTGCGAGCTTCAGCCGACGGGACGACCGTGGTGGGAGTCTCTGGCTTTGGCAAGTTCAAAGTCTGGAGAGTGCCTGACTAAACCCGGCAAAGCCAATTGGGTCTGGGACCTGCCGAATTGACCGTTTTTCGCAGTCCTAAGAGGCTCGCGCTTGGCGGGTGACAGCCGCGATGGTTGCCGCGACGACGACGAACACACACGGCATTGCGACGAGCATCCCCCGCATATCGGCGGACCATATCAGGCGTACCGTCCTGCTGCCGACTTGCAGTTGGCGGCTCCAGCGGGGCTTGCGAAGCAGGTCGCCGGGCTGAACGCTGTCGAAGACGCTGCGATCCACGACGATCCAACCACGATCCAGTTCCAGCAGATAGACGTCGTCCACGCCGGGGTGCTTTTCGCGGCGCAGCTCCTTGCTGCGGACGACGCCATCCAGTTCCAGCGGAATCGTCGAGCGGACAGCGGCGAACCAGAGGTTGCCGGCGCAGAACGCCGCGGCGACGAGTAGCAGCAAGGCGGCCGTGAACAGGCTAGTGGAACGCAAACCAGCCTCCGATTCCAAGGTAGGCGATCCCAGTGATCGTCGCGATGTCGAATTCGCGGTCGGCAGGTCGCGGCTCGCGAACAAGCGTCAGAGCCGCGATGCCGGCCATTACCGCGCCGAGACTTTGATTGCAAAAGTCGATCTCATCGAAGCGGGCGAGGCGGAAAATCGTGGCTTCGGTGATCGCGCCGGCGAGGATGCACAGCACGCAGCCGGGCAGAATGCTGCGCGGCGCAAGCGATTCGAATTTCGCTCGCGACAGCGACCGCAGCCAGACCGCCAGCGCGGCGAAGCTCGCGCCGTAGCCGGCGGCGTAATGGCCCAGGTAATCGTGACGGTGTCCAAGGAGCAGCAAGTACAGCAGGCTCACAGCAGCCGCGGGAAGGATCGCCGCGAGCTGGCCAAATCGGCTGCCAGTGAGCGCCACGGCTAACCCCGGTCCGGCGCCGGCAGCAGGATCGCCAGCCGTGCGCCTTGTCCGGGCTCGCTTTCGACCTCGATCGTGCCGCCGTGCAGTTCTGCGATCCGCCAGGCCTTGGAAAGGCCCAGGCCCAATCCGCGGCCGGCTTCGCGGCCGCAGAAGAACGGATCGAAGATGTGCGGGCGGATTTCGGCCGGGATGCCGGGGCCGGTGTCGGAGACGGACAATTCCGCGCCCGACGCCACGCCGACTTCCACGGCGCCGCCCACCCGCACCGCCTCCAGCGCGTTCTGCACCAGGGCCTTCAGGGCCACGCCGAGCTGCGTCGGATCGGCGGTGGCCAACAGCGGGCCGCTCTCGCCGGTGCGGGTCAAGCGCGTGCCTTGCTCGCGGGCCTGCTCCTGAAGTTCGCCGACGACGCAATCGGCGAGCTGCACCAGATCGACCGCCTCCAGGCGCAGCGCCGGCGGGCGGGCGAAGAGCATCAGGTCGGCGATCATCTCGTGGGCCCGGAACGCCTGCTGGACGATGGTCGCCAGCTTGCGGCGGCGCTCGGGATCGCTCTCATCCACCAGCAGCGTCTGGGCCCGCGTGGCAATGTTGGCCAGCGGGTTATTGATCTCGTGGCTCAGGCCGTAGGCGAACTGGTAGAGAGCCTGGAGCTTCGCGCGCTCCACCGCCTCTAAGAAATCGGCGTGTGTCGGTGATTCGACCGCGGCCTGCATGGCATGACGGAGTGAATGAGCGAAGGAGGGACAGAGGGACTAACAAACTCGCTCCGTCTCTCCTTCCCTCCGTCACTCCGTCGGGCCTCAGGCCAGCACGGGTTTTTCCAGCTCCAGGAGATCGCAGGAGCGGTCGAGCAGCTTATCGACGGTGAACGGCTTCTGCAAAAAGTCGTCGGCCCCGGCTGCCCGCAGGTCGGCGACCTTGTCGGCCTCGACCATGCCGGAGATGCAGATGACTTTCACGGCCTCCAGCGTGCTGTCGGCCCGCACCCGCTGGCAGACTTCCTTGCCGTTGATGTCGGGCAGCATGATGTCGAGCACGACCAGGTCCGGCCGGAACTCCTTGACCAGCATGCCGGCGTCGAAGCCGTTGTTGGCCGTCTTGATCTCGAAGCGGCCGTCGCGGGCGAAGGCGTCGCTCATCAGCTCGACCAGCTCCACGTCGTCATCGACGATCAGCACCTTCCGCTTGCCGCTTTCCAGCGCGTCGGTCGGAATGCCGTTGTCCCGCATGAACGAGTACAGCTCGTTTCGCGGGATGCGGCGGAACCGGCTGCCCGGCACGCGGAACCCCTTGAGCGAACCGTTGTCGAAGCAGCGAATAATGGTCTGCTGGCTGACTTTGCAGATCTTGGCCGCTTCGCCGGTCGTGAACACCGTCTTGGTATTGGCTGACATGGCTGTGAACCATCCCTTCCGTTTCGATGGTTGGACTAGCTGTTAAAGAGGACGCGACCCTGCGGCCTCCAACCCTCCGTGATTGCCACGTCGTTGCTAGTCCCAAACTCCGTCTATGAAACCGCCGGCCGAGTTGCCTTGCCGGGCAGTCAATTGCTTGGTAACCGCCGAACCACAATCACCACACTGGCCGGGACCGCCCGTTCGGCCCGCTTCCGCAACTTTGCCGAGCTTGCCGAACTTTCCAACCGCGAGGAATTATATCGGCCACCCCCCGCGCGTCAATATCGAAATGTTGGGCGCAAGTTCTTTCCCTCCAATGACTTGCCGCATTTCATGCCGCCCGCCTCAAATTTTCGCTATCCCGCAAATTCACGCCTTCCGGCCCATTTGCCGCACACTCCGCAGACACTTTTGCCCGAACAATCCTCACGTCCCACGTAGCCCGCAGCCGATAGAAAAGTCGAGTCACCCTAGCGCGACCAGTCTGCCTGTCGCCGTGACCAATGAGACGTTGACCGCGACACGAGTCGCGGCTTTGAGCCAGAACAAGGACGTTCCCATGCTCGCGATCATTAGCGACCTGCACATCAACGACGGCACCACCGGTCAGCTGCTGCCGGCGGCGGCGATCGACCTCGTTTGCGAACGCCTGTGCGATCTGGCCTGGCGGGCGTCGTGGCGCTCGGATGGCTGCTACCGGCCGATCGATCGCATCGACCTGGTGCTGCTGGGCGATACGCTCGACCTGATGGGCTCGCGGCGATGGCTGGCCGCGCCGTGCCGCCCGTGGGACGACCACCAGTCGCCTGCGGTGATCGACGCGGTCACGGGCATCGTCGAGGAAACGCTCCGCCGCAACGTCGATTGCATCCGCACGCTGCGGGCGCTGGCCACCGAATCCACGGTCAGCCTGCCGCCGGCCACGGCCGCGGGCCAGCCGGTTCTGGAAGCCGAGGAGCTGCCGGTCGCCATCTGCACGCACTACATGGTCGGCGACCGCGACTGGCCGCTGCACCTCAAAGGCACGCAATACGACCTGATCCGCCACAAGGTGACGCATCACCTGGGGCTGGTCACGCCCTACAACAAGCCGTTCCCGCACGAGCCGGCCGAGTGCGAGCAGCTGCAAGAGGCGCTCCGCCAGCACCGCGTGCTGGCCCGCCACGGCGACATTTTCGATCCGCTCAGCTTCGCCGACGACCGCGATTGCGCGAGCCTCGATGGCGTGCTGGCGATCGAGCTGATCGCCCGCTTCCAGCAGCACATCGAAAGCGAACTGGCCGAACAGATGCCGGCTGCGACCTGGTCGGCGATCTGCGAAATCGACCAGATCCGGCCGATGCTGCTGGTGCCGGCATACCTGGACTCCGTCCTGGAGCGCACCGCGACGCCCGCGATCAAGGGCCGCATCAAGCGGATTTGGGACTACATGGTCGAGCAAGTGCTGCACCTGGAGATTGTCCGTCGCCTCGCGAGCGCCAGCCCGATCGACCTGATCGACGGCCTGTCGTCCGCGCTCAAGTTCGCCAGCCGCGACTCGCAGAGCTGGATCGACCGCACGCTGGGCTTCACAAACGCGCTGCGGGGCGCGGGCAATGGTTCGTATGCCGCGCAGGCGATGGCCGAGGCCGATTTCCGCAATCGCCGCGCCCGGCACATCGTCTATGGCCACACGCACCAGCATGAAATCGTCCCGCTCGACGCCAGCCACGCCGACGGCTACGTCCTGACGCAAACCTATTTCAACGCCGGCACGTTCCGCCGCAGCTACCTGCCGACGCAGATGCTGGCCGGCCACCACGAGCTTTCCGCCTGCGACAGCTTTTCGCTCCTGGCCTTCTATCAAGGCGACGAGCGCAGCGGCCGGGCCTACGAAGCGTGGACCGGCATGCTCGCCCCGCAGGCGATCGACGCCGCGGCTGCGATGCCCGCGCCGCCTATCACCACGGCCGCCCCGATCCGCGCCCCGCAGTTCGCCGGCAGCAGCCGCGCCGCGTCTCTCGTCCGCGGGTATTGATTTCAAAACGCGTCTGATCACCAAACACGAACACCAAACACCCGGCCAAAGTGTTTGGTGTTTGTGTTTAGTGTTTCGCACTCCTAAGGCGCCGTATGCATCGCTCATGGCCCGTTGTGGCTCTGGCCGTCGTAGTCGCCTCGTTCTCTGGCGGTCCCGTCCTCGCCGAACCACCGGCCGCCGACGCGCCTCAATCTGCTGAGAGGCAGTTTGTCACAGTCGAGTTGTCCGTGGTGGACGTTTCGCTGACGAAGTTGCGGGCCCTTGGTTTTGACTGGGAAGCGGTCTCGAAGACGCTCCAGCCGGGCTTTCCGGATCCGAAGCAGCTCAAGTTCGGCGCCGGCAAGCAGCTCGAAGGCTTTTTGCAGCTCTTGAAGCAATACAACATCGGCGAAGTCGTCTCCAATCCCAAGCTCATGACGCTGAACGGGCGCCCGGCCTCCGTGGACATCAGTCCTCACTTGAAGCTCGACGTCGTGCCGATCGTGCTCGGCTCGGGCCGCATTCGCGTCGAGCACCGCCTGGAACTGCCTCAGCGGAAACTTAAAACCGATTCGGCCGTCGAAGTAGATCCCGGCCAAGCCGTTGTCGCCGGCCAGGTCCGCAGCGAGAAGAAGGACGCCGCGGGCAAGCTTCACGAGACGGCCACGCTCATCATCGTGCGAGCCGACACCTCCACGAAGCTCAAATAGCAAGGACTCGCGAGCGAGCGCTTCTTGCCGCGATCACGGAGCTAACTCTTTGTCGATCAATACCTTGCGCCTAATGTGAAGTC
>DASRJB010000692.1:0-6789 GCA_035649715.1 Pirellulaceae bacterium | reverse complement strand
GTCGAACCGCTTTTCCAGCGGCACGATCCAGCGGTTGAGCAAGGTGTCGGTGCTCATCTTCTGGCGGCCGAAGTCGTCGATGACCAGCGTGCCGCAGTTGCTCTTGAGCTGCAGCGGGGCTTCGCTGATGCCGGTCGAGCGGTTGAGCGTGACTTCCAGGCTGTCCATCGTCAATTCGCCGCCGACCACGATCGTCGGCCGGCGGATGCGGATCCAGCGGCGGTCGATTTTCGACTGGTCCCACAGGCCGGTGCCGGGCGGCAGCGGGCATTCCTCGTGGTTGACCGGGTCGAACAGGCGGATGATCTCGCCGTCCACACCGATCGCCCGCGGCATCCAGATGAATTGCCCGAACGACCGCGTCAGCCGCTCGGCGATGGTCGTCTTGCCGTTGCCCGCCGAGCCATAGAGGAACAAGCCGCGGCCCGAGTTGATCGCCGGCCCGAGGCGGCGGAGCATCCGCTCGCTGACGAGAATGTCCCAGAAGGCCCGCTTCAGGTCGTCGGCCGTGGGGTGCTGGTTCTCGAGCGACTGGGCCTTCACGCCCTCGATGTAGTCCGTCAGCGATACCGGTGCAGCGCCGTAGTACGTGCAGTGGTCCATGAACCGGCGGGCCCGTTCGCGGCCCAGGTCGGTGAGCTGATAGACGTAGTCGTTCATCGGCGCCGAGCCGCGATAGACCAGCAGCTGATCGAATTTCAGCTGCCGCAAGAGCGGGTCCAGCAGGATGAACGGCAGGCGAATCTGGTCGGCGGCATCGCGGCCCGTGCAGTCGCCCCGCGACAGCAAGTACTTCAGAATGAGCGCCTCGACTTCACTGTCGGTCAGTCCCGCCGCCCGAATCGACGCCGGCTCCATCGGCACGAACTTGTCGGGCGCGGTTGCCTGGTGCTCGGCAGGCGGGGGAAGCGGCGCGGGCGTCGCAGCGTGAGCGGCCGGCTTCAGGGGTGCCGGCTCCGGCTTCTTCGCTTCGTTGCCGGCCAACTGCTGAATGCGGCTGAGCGCCTCGTTGAGCTTGGCGTCGGGATCGCCCTCCGCCGCTTCCGGCTCATGCGTGGGCGCCCTGGCCGTCAGCCCAGCCACCTCGCCGCCCTTCAGCCGTTCCAAAATGCCTAAGTCTTTACCCTTGCTCATATTGCAACGCCTTGCCGATGGGGAATGCAGCTCTACTAACCGGTCCAGCGAAACCCTAGGTCGACGGCAGAACAGGAGCAAACTCCGCCCGGCGGCCTGCCCGCACAGCCGCCCGATGCTGGGTCGATTGGAACGAACTTGACGATCGTGCCGCCCGCGCGGCGGCACCCGCGATAAGCAACCAGCTTGCTGGGGCCTACCCAGTCTGCTGGTGGACTAGGTTTTGGATGGCGATTGTTCTGCACTCGTTGGGATTGAGTTTGTGCAAGCTCCCTCCGCCAGTCCTCTGCCCTCCACGTTTGGCCTGACGGAAGAGCGCCGCGTGGCCCTGGAACGGCTGTTCGGGCGGATCGGCGACGTGACGACGCTGCCGGCTGCGGCCCAAAGGGTCCTGCAACTGACGGAAGATGAGAACTCCGACCCCGATCAGTTGAGGGAGGCAATTCAGTCGGACCCGGTGCTGGTGGCCCGGATCCTGCGGCGACTGAATTCGTCGTACTACGCGCTCAGCCATCGCGTTTCGGATCTGAAGGCCGCGATTAGCCTGCTGGGGCTGCGCGAAATTCGCAACCTGGCCCTGACGGTGTTCGTCTCGAGACTGTTCGAAGGCGGGGCGGCCCACGGAACGTATCGCCGCGAACAATTGTGGAGTCACTCGGTCGCTGTCGCGGTGGCGTCGCGCTTGGTGGCGCGGGTCTGCGGGCGCGGTGCTGGCGAAGAAGCGTATATCGGCGGCTTGTTGCACGATATCGGGCTGATTCTGCTGGACCAGACGCTGCGGCGGCACTTCCTGAAGGTGATCGACGCCCTTGACGCGGAAACACCGACGCACATCGTCGAGAACCGCCTGCTCACGTTCGACCACGCGATCCTGGGCGGGTTCGTGGCCCGCAAGTGGAATTTTCCTGAGCCGGTGGCCGACGCGATTACGTTTCACCATCAGCCCTGGTGTTACAACGGCACGCACAAGGACCTGGTGCACGTCGTGGCGGTGGCGAACTATTTTTGCAGCCGGGCCGGCGTGACTTCGCTGGGCCTGCACAACGTGTCGCCGCCGCCGGACGAGGTCTATGCCGGGCTGGGCCTGGACCAGATCTCGCTGGCGATCATCTGGGACGAGCTCGATACCGCGCTCGACAAGGCGACCGCCCTGGCGGCGTCGTAAATAGTCCTCACGCTCCGCGTGAGGCCGCTCGCGGAGCGAGCGGATTACCCGGAATGGCACTGATCTTGCTCGCCGCCCCGCAGGCGGTTACGACAATTGCATGGGGAACACATCGTCGGATACGCGGACGGTGATTGTCATCGTCGCGGTGGTGGGCCTGCTGTCCTGCGGCTGCATGTGCATGCCGCTGGGGCTGCTGGGGCTCGGCGTCGGCCTGCCCGCGGCGATTCAGGTGCAGAAGGCGGCCCAGGCAGTCGCCGAGAATCAGCCGCCGCCGAGCGAGTTTGCCGCGTTCCCACCAGAGTTCAAGCCGGTCATCGAGCCGCCGCCCGTCATATCGCCGCCGAACCTGACGCCACCGTCCTTTACGCCGACGCCGGTGCCCAACATTCCGCCGCTGGATGCACCGCTGCAATTCACGCCGCCCGCGATCACGCCGCCCGCGATCACACCGCCTCCGCCGACGCCATCCCCAAGACCGCCGCGTGGAGGCGCCGGCCCGGGCGGCCTGGTGGCGCTCTCCGAGCAACAGCGGCGGGGCATTTATTTTTCGGCCACCATCCACCGCCGGATGCTGGAGTCGATCGAAGAACAGCGGGTCAAGACTCGCGAGCGCGGCGGAAACGCTGACTTCCTCGAGCAAATGGTGCAAAGCACCAGGGAGCGAATGAACGAGCAGCTCGATCGGCTCTGCGAGCGGAACAAGCTCTCGCGGGCCGAACTGGACCAGATTATCGCCGAGGGGGATCAGCAGGGCTGGGGCGGACCGCGCAGGAAGTGAGCCACTCCATGCAGGTACGATTGCGACTCGACCGCCCGATCGCAATGCGGTAGAGTCGCAAGGGACAGTGATCGGTCAGGAGTTTTCGCCGTGGGTTGGCTCGATTTCCTCTTCGGCCCGCCGAGCAAGGACAAGTTCGCCAGATTGGTGATGGCCGAGCTGCGCAAGCTCAACCAGGCGAGCGAGCTGAAATACAACTCCGAGCAGTTCCTCATCGAACGTGGCAGCGAAGGCTTCATCAACCTCGCCAACCTCTATCACGAATACTGCCAGGCCCCGCGCAGGGAGCGACGGATGGTCCTCGACCGGTTCATCCGCGGCTGCATCGGCACGACGGGCTTCGAGCTGCCGCAGGACTTCGACGACGTGCACCCGGACCTGCTGCCGGTCGTGCGGTCGCGGTTCTACCTGGAGTCGGTCGCACTCCAGTCGCGGGCCCGCGGCGGCGAAGGCTTTCACGTCCCGCCGCAGCAGTCGATCGGTGACCACCTGGCGCTGTCGTTGGTCTACGACCTGCCGCAAGCGATGCGGAGCATCATCCAGGAAGACCTGGACCAGTGGGACGTGACGTTTTACGAGGCGCTGGAAGCGGCCCGCCGCAACCTGGAGCAGATGGGCAACGTCGCCTTCGCCAGCCTGCAGGGCAAAGAGGGGGACGGCGTTTACATCTCGGCCACCGGCGACAACTACGACGCCTCGCGGCTGGTGATGCTCGACCTGGTGCGGAAGATGCCCGTCCGCGGCGATTACATCGCGATGGTCCCCAACCGCGACACGCTGGTGATCACGGGCTCGGATGACTCCGCGGGCCTGGAGGTGATGTGCAAGCTGGCCGAGGAGTCGTTCGAGAAGCCGCGGCCGATTTCGACGATCGCCCTGCGGCTGGAGGGGGACTCGTGGGAATCGTGGCTGCCGCCGCGCGACTCGACCGCCTACGCGAAGTTCCACGAGCTGCGGCTGCGGACGATCGGCATGGAATACAACGACCAGAAGGAGCTGCTCGACCAGATCCACGAGAAGACGGGCGAGGACGTGTTCGTGGCCAGCTTCAGCGCCCTGCAAAACAAGCAGACCGGCCGGATCAGCAGTTACAGCGTCTGGTCGCAGGGAATCGCGTCGCTGTTGCCGGAGACGGACGACGTCGTCTTCCTCCGCGGCGCGTCCGACGGCAATGAAGACGTGCAGCTCGCCGCCGCCGGCAGCTGGCAGCGGGTCCGCGACGTGGCCGGCGACCTGATGCAGCCGCAGGGGACCTATCCCGAGCGGTACCGCGTCCTGGAGTTCCCCTCGGCCCAGCAGCTGGCGGCGATCGGCAAAGGGGATTGGCCGGAGTTGTAACGGCCTGCCAACGGCTACGATCACTTCAAGTTGCTCACGGGCGAGCGGTTGAATAGGCTGGCGGGCAGTTCTTCGCCTGGCCGATTCGGCCCTTGGGTCTGGCGCGCATGTCCGTCCTTGAGGACTCGACCGATACCAGCCTGATCGTGCGCGTTCAGGCGCGAGACTCGGCTGCCTGGCAAACGCTGGTCGATTTGTACGCGCCGTGGATTTACGGCTGGACGCGGCGGTACGGGCTGACTCCGGAGGACGGGGCGGACGTCACGCAGGATACGCTGCTGGCGGCGCATCGCTCAATTGAGCAGTTCGTCGCCACGCGCCGGACGATTCCTTTCGCGGCTGGTTATGGACGATCGTCCGTAACAAGATTCGCGACGTGCAGCGACGCCAGCGGCGGGAGGCAAGCGTAGGCACAGCGGCGCCGGCACCGCCGAGTCGCTGCCGCAGCACGTAGGCGCCCTCGCCCCGCCCGCTGCGAAAGCCTGGGACTGGCGGAAAACCTGGGACGCCTGGACCAAATCCAATTGACCGCTATTTGCTGGCGACCGGCTGCTCGCCCGCGCGCTCTTTGGCGACCGCGCCCAGCAACTCCAGCACGCGGGAGCGGATCTGCCGCTCCGACTCAGGAGCAAGGCAGGCGGTGCGGGCGCGCCAGCAGGTGTAGCCACCGAGCGGGTGCAACTCGGGCGGAGGAATGTAGCCTTCGCAGCCGTTGGCCAGTTCGACGACGAACGTCTCCTTGAGCGGGCTCTGCTCCTTGATGAAGAGGCCCGTGCTGGCGTAGGTCTCGTTGGGGATCGTGCCGATGCCGAGGCTGCCAATCCGCAGGGCCTGAATCTTCAGCTCGCGCGTCGACGGCATTTGCGAGAGCAGCACCGTCTCGCGGGCATAGACCTCCGGCACGTTCTTGGGCTTCTTGCCTTCGAACGACTTCATGAACTCCTTCGCCGCCGCAACTTCCTCGGCCGAAGGCATCCGCACGTTGCACTCCAGCAGCGACTCTTGCATCACCAGCGGAACCCAATCGAAGTACTGGATCCGCCCGCAGGCCTCAAGCGCCGCGGCCGCTACGTCGGCGGCGACGCTTTCCAGCGTGTACTCGCGGCGCACCGGCTGGGAGTAATCCATCAGCCAGGTGTCGCCGCTAGTCGCATTGGCCAGCGCCGCCATGAACGCTGGATTGCGATCCGCCTTGAGGTGCCTGGCCATGTTGTCGCAGTACAGCGGAAAGTAATCGGCGCTGACGGGCGTCGTCTTGCCGACGTAGTGCACCGAATAGGCCGAATACAGCGCCAGCGGCTGCCCGTCCGGCGTCTGGATCGAGATCACGGGCACCGCCGGGTCGGGCGTGCCCGTCGGGCGGATGGCGTTGGGATTGTTGACGTTCGGGTTCATCTGCACGAGGTCGTCCTTCGTGCCGCCGAAGGGGTTGGTCTGGGCCGTGCCGGGCTTCATCACCCAGTGCCGGCAGGCCACGTTCTTCTCGTCCTTGCCGAACGCCCAGCCGATGCGGGCCGGCTGCAGCCGCTTGTGAGCCTCGATGATCCCCTTGGCGATCTGCGGCGGGAGGAAGCGGGCGTACTCTTCGTCTTTGTCGGAGCCCAGGCAGCCATGAACGCTGGGGGCCGAGTGCGTGTGCGTGGCCGAGATCAGCATGTGGCTAGTGGGGATGCCAGTGGCCTTGCGGGCGGCCTCCTTGGCTTCGTCGAGCAGGTCGCGCGGCACCATGCAGCTATCGACGACAACCAAGGCCACCTGATTCGTGCCGTCGTCGAGCACGAGGCAGCGGGCGTGCAGCCGATCGGTTATCTTGTCGGCGGTCCGCTCGGTCATGCCGCCGTTGATGATCACGGGCAGCTTGAGGGGGCTGATGTCGATGGCGTAGGCGCCGGCGCGGAAGGTCTTCTTGGTGGTCTGGGCGTCGGCCGTGGAGCTGAAGGAGAGAAGGAGAGAAAGAGAGAAGGAGAGCATGGCGACGCGGGACATTGCGGGCTCCTCGTGGCGGGGATGCAGCGCTTTCTAGCGGATCGAGATAGGCGGGGAAAGGGTCAGCGGCGTGTAAACTCCGCGTCAATCGCAGATGAACAAACCGGCCGCACCGCTGCAACGGGTCACGGCGGCTGCCGCGGTAAGTGCTGGTTGGGACGGCAGTTATGACGCCACACTCGGCGGCGCTTTCGCCGCGATCCCGCCGCTTGCCAGTCGTGCAGTGGACCGTTAACTTCGGTGGTTTGCGTTCGGTACGTCCTGGTAGCGGTCAGTTGCCGCGCTCGCCCAGGAAGCGTCATGTCCGTGCATGCTCCCGATAAGTTGCCCGCCTCGCAGCGGATCGTCATCACCGGCGTGGGGTTGACTGCGCCCAGCGGCAACA
>DASRJB010000691.1:0-3836 GCA_035649715.1 Pirellulaceae bacterium | reverse complement strand
GATTGCGTCCGTCAATGGCACCCAGCGGCCGATGCCGCCGAATCCAACCACCGCGCTGATGGCCTCCTGGGGGCAGAATGCGCGCACGGTGTGGAGCTACCATCCCAACGGCGTGATGGCGTCGCTCTGCGACGGGAGCGTCCAATTCGTTCCCAACACGATTCCCCAGGCGACCTGGTTCGCCATGTTTACTCGCAACGGCGGCGAGGCGATCCAACTGCAATAACTCCCCGCCGCACTGGCCGGACTTCGTTTCTCCGAGGCTGCCATGAAGATTCTCTGCCTGCCCCTCCTGGCGGCAGCCGGCGCGCTGCTGCTGGCCAGCTGCAGCAACACCCCTTCCAACATGTGCGCGGTCCGCGGGACGCTGACCTACAAGGGTCAGCCGATGCCGCAGGTCTTCCTCAAGTTTGAGCCGGACGATCTGACGAAAAAGTCCACGAGCATGGCGGTCACTGACGCTAGCGGCAAATTCGAGATGGCGATCGGCTCGACGCCCGGCGTGTATAAGGGCAAGGTGAAAGTCACTTGCGACGATCCGCTGGCGGCGATGGGCACCAAAACGCCCGTCCCCAAGGAGGTCGAAACCGCTTATCGCGAGTTGTGCGCGAAGTACGGCACCGGCAAGTCCACCTACGAAATGACGATCGACAAGCCGCTGACGGACCTGAAGCTGGCGCTGGATTGACCACAGATGCCAGTGGCCGGTTGTCAGTGGTCAGTGGTCAGTTGAAAGATGGCGTCCCATCACCGACAACTGACTACGGACAACTGACAATCTCCAATCGCATGTTCTTCAGCTTCGACGGCGTGGATGGCGTCGGCAAATCGACGCAAATCCGGCTTTTGGCCGAGGCCCTGCGGCAGCAAGGCCGCGAGGTGGTCACCTGCCGCGATCCGGGCAGCACGGCGCTGGGCGAGCGGCTGCGCGACATCCTGCTGAACCACCACGGCACGCCGATCCACCGCCGCAGCGAAATGCTGCTCTACATGGCCGCGCGGGCCCAGCTCGTCGAAGAAGTCATTCGCCCGGAGCTGGCAGCCGGCAAGACCGTCATCAGCGACCGCTATCTGCTGGCCAACGTCGTCTATCAGGCCCACGGCGGCGGTCTGTCCGCGGACGATGTGTGGGAGGTCGGCCGCGTCACCGTCGCCGGCGTCATGCCGCGGCTGGTCTTCCTGCTCGACATGCCCGCCGAGCGGGCCGCCCAGCGGATCAACCGGCAGCCCGACCGGATGGAAGCCCAGGGCCTGGCCTACCTGGAGCGCGTCCGCCAGGGCTTCCTCGCCGAAGCCGCCCTCTTTCCCGACCAGGTCGCCGTCATCAACGCGGATCAGCCGATCGAGGCGATTCATGCTGAAGTCCTCGCCGCGGCTGCTCAGGTGGAGCGTAGGGTGTGATCAGGCCGGTCCTCCGGCCGCCGGCACACCAACGCGATTGCTCGAGCGGTGGGCCGGCGCTCGCTCCGCTCGCTGGTCCCACCCTACGGCAGCGGCTGCGTGGCTCGTAGGTAGGCGAAGAGGTCGCGGATTTGCTGGTCGGTGAGTTCCTTGAGCTGGTTCTCGGGCATGAGGCTGGTCTTGCTGGCGCGGAGGTCTTCGATGTCGGCGCGGGGGAGCGTGATGTTCTGGCCATCGGCCCCGCGGAGGACGACGATGCTGGGATCCTGGTCGGCGATGAAGCCGGTGAGCGTGCGGCCGTCGGCGGTGCGGGCGACGTAGTTCTCAAAGCCCTCGCGAATCTCGGCGCTGGGGTTGACCACGTTCAGCAGCACCCCGCGCAGGTCGTCCCGCTTGTAGCTCGTCAGGTCGGGGCCAATCTTGCCGCCCTGGGCGAATAGCACGTGGCACTTGCCGCAGCTCTGGCCAAAGAGCTGCTTGCCCTGGTACGGATTGCCCGAGCCGGCGGCGATCACGCCCGCCAGCTTTTCGATCGCGGCCCGCAGCTCCTCGGGCGACGGGCCGGAGAGCTCGCCAAAGTGCTTTTTGCAGAGCTGCGCGATCTGCGGGGCGTCGTGCAGCAGCAGCTTGCGGACCGTCGGCTCGGCGATGGTCTTGGGATCGATCTGGCCGGAATCGACCGCCGTTAAGAGCAGCATCGCCGATTCCTTGCGGCTGGCCAAAAGCGACTGGGCCACGTCGCGCACCGCGTCGGGTAAATCGCGATAGAGCTTCACCACCGCGGGGGCAATCGATGCATCGGCATACGAGATGAGCGACCCCAAGGCGGCGCTGCGGAGCTGGTCGTTCCGCGATTCGGTCGCGACCTTCAGCAACACGCTCACGCAGGAGGGCTGCTGGATCGTGCCAAAGACGGCCACGAGCTGCTGCCGTTTGGCCGCGTCGGCCTTTTCGTCGGCAATCAGCGCCAGCGACTCGGCCACGGCTGCCTGGTCGCCCTGCCGCAGCCGCAAAGTAGGCGAGGCCGCGCCGGCCTTGGTCATCGCAGCGGCCAGCTCGACCGGCAGATTGGCGATCGTGCGGCCCTCGAACGCCGCCTCAAAGCCGGCCATCAACCGGCCGGCGTGCTCCTTGCTGGGCGCGAGCTCCAGCAGCTTCGCGCAGGTCAGCAAATCCTTGCGCAAGCCCGTCGCCGCATAGCGCCGCATCAGCCGCTCGCTCAAGTGCTTGCCGACGATCGGCTGATCCCAAAAGCTCTTGTCGGCGAAGAGCGCGAGCACCGTCTCGCGGTCCTTGTCGGCCTTGGCTTCGATCGCCCACCAGAGCAACAGCGGAATATGAATGTCGCCGGCGTCCTCGCTGCGGCTCGCGAGGTTCTTCACGATGGCGAGCGCCTGCGCCGCCGGCAGCCGGCGGGCCGACGCCGCGAGCTGGCTGCGGACCTCGACATGCGGCTCGCGGTAGGCCAGCTCGGCCAGGGCCTTGGCTAGTTCGTCACTCACTTGCCCGTCGTCGCAAGCGAGCCGCACGGACCAGAGGCGGACGTAGGGATCAGCATGCTGCAACAAGTCGACGGCCGACGCGTCGGTCAAGCCGCGCGTCGTGGCGAGCACCCACAGCAGCTCGACCGGATGGTTGCCCGGAGCCGACTTCAATCGCGTCGCGGCGGCAAAGCCTATGGTTCGATCGCCCCGGCGCATGAGCTCCTGCCGCGCCGCCTGGCGGAACCACTCGTTGTTGTCCGCCAAATGCCGGACCAACTCCGGACCGCTCTCCTTCGTCAGATCAAACTTTGGCCCGACGGTCGCAGACCCCTTCGCGCTAAGGCGGTAAATCCGCCCGCTTTCCTTATGCACGCGGCCCTGGTAGTGGCTGGAGTGGTCAATCCGCTGCTCGTAGAAATCGGCGACGTAAATGCAGCCGTCGGGGCCGACCTGGATATCGACCGGGCGGAACCAGGTGTCGCTGCTTTCCAGGGCGTAGCCGACGTCCTTGGTCTTGAACGACGAGCGGTCGGGCAACACGTCGCTCATCACGACGTGGCTCAGCAGCGGGGCGACGCCGAACAGGCGGCCGCGGTAGGGCTGCGGCAGGGCCTCGGCCTCGTAGATCACGAACGTGTGCGTGAACCGCGGCACGTTGTGGTGGGCCATCGCCTCGAAATAGCCGAACGTGAACGGGTTCGACAGCTCGCCGTGCTTGCCGAAGCTCTTTTGAAAATAGCCGCCCTGCACATAGTGGAAGCCGCGGGTGTTGCCGCCGTTGTGGCCGCTGTAGATGCGGCCCTTGCTGTCGATCTCCAGGCCGAACGCGTTGCCGCCGCCTTCGGCGAAGATTTCGTACTTCTTCAGCTCGGGGTGGTAGCGCCAGACGAGCTGGCCTTCGGAATGGACGGACGTTTTTTCGCCGGGGCGGCGGATGTTGCCGGTAACGGT